>CAZFPG010000188.1:0-6779 GCA_964521055.1 uncultured Marinobacter sp. | reverse complement strand
TGATATTGAACTGCACGCTGAAACCGACACCGCAACTGTCGCATACGGAAGGATTGATCAGGATCGCGCAGGCGATCCTGGAACATAATCGGGTCTCTACGGAATTGCTGCGACCCGTAGACTACAGGATTGCTGCCGGTGTCTATCCGGACATGACTGAGCACGGCTGGGACTACGATGAATGGCCGGCGTTGCAGAAAAAGGTCATGGCCGCCGACATTCTTATCCTCGGCACACCGATCTGGCTGGGTGATAAATCATCAATCTGCGCCCAGGTCATTGAGCGGCTGTATTCGTTCTCCGGCGAAACCAACGAACAGGGCCAGTATGCCTACTATGGCCGGGTCGGCGGCTGCATCATCACCGGCAATGAAGACGGCGCCAAGCATTGCGCGATGAATATACTCTACTCGCTGCAGCACATCGGTTATCTCATCCCGCCACAGGCCGACGCCGCCTGGTTGGGCGAGGCCGGTCCGGGCCCGTCCTATCTGGATGAGAATTCCGGCGGCCCGGAGAACGACTTTACCAACCGCAATGTTACTTTCATGACCTGGAATCTGCTGCATCTCGCACGCATGCTGAAAGACGCCGGTGGTATTCCGGCGCATGGCAATCAGCGCAATCTCTGGGAAGCCGGCTGTCGCTTCGACATGGCCAACCCCGAACATCGCTGATGCCAGCCGGTGGATGCCCTGGTTTATTCACCAAAAGCAGAATGTGTCTATGTTGGCCGTGATGGTCACGACGTGGTCTGGAGTCTTTATGTATCCAGTGGTTGGCTCATACGAAAGTGCCAAGGCTGGAGCTGGCGGATAATACGGCTCTCAGTTTGGTCACATGCTAAATCATATTCTGGGTGAGTGTTTCCAGCAGAATTGTCAAAGAAACCGCAGTACCGGGCCCGCGCCTTGCCGGCGTTGCCACCAGCGGCTGGTGACAAGCAAAACGAAAGAGAGCGGCACCAGCCACGCAAACAGACCAATGAATGCGCCCAGGCCGGGCAATCCGATCAACAGCAGCAAAGCGGGTGCGCAACAGGCGCCACCGGCAAACAGGGCGGGCAGGGCGGCCATGGTGGTGCCGCCCGTTGGCAGGCCGCACTCGCTTTGCCGGCGCAAATCCAGGGCGCCATGCAGATTCAGCATGAGAAGCACACCAAGCGATAACGCTATGAGGATATTGACAGGACTCAGCAGAATAACAGCCACACCCAGCTCCAGCATGGCCATTGCCTCGAAGTGAAATGTGCCGCGCTGACTGAAGATATGTTCGATAGACCAGGGCACGATCCGCCATTCCCAGCCAGCTGCAGTGAGGTCGATGTCGCCGATCACGTAGAGATAAAACAGCGTATAGGCGCCTCCGATTATAACGACAATACGATTCATGCCCTGATCAGCTATTATCCTGCAACACCACCGTGTCGGGATAATATGCTGCCCAGGCGAACCACATCGCCTTGAATGCGTTCACAGAAGTGAGTTTGTCGAGTGACGGGGCCTGCGGCCCGCCGGCGGCGAATGTCAGTTGATCGTAATTGACATCGACAGCCTGGTCATGGCGATAGACCCAGCCGGTATCCAGGCCTGGATCGTAGACGATCAGGAAATGCTCACTGTTAAGAGCATGATGAATGATTTTTTTGTCGCGCAGATATTCCAAATCTACGGCTACTGCAAGATCCTCCGTACGGAATCCGAGAATTGTGTCCTTGTCGGAAAAATCAGCGGCCTCGTTCATGACCGGAAACATGTGTCCGGAACCCACGGCGTAATAACCGGTGGGCGGGTTGTACTGGCCATAGGGATCGCGCCGATAATTACGCATGTGCCCGGTATCGGTAGACAATACACTTGTTTCAGGATATCTCTGTTTCCAGCGCTGCCAGGTCGTCCAGACGACTCGGTGCTCTTTAAGTGCATGGCCCTCGTGTTCGCCGCGGATGGCTATGGCCAGGATCTGCGGCCAGTAGCTGTCGGTTGCACGATCGTACATGACCATGTTGCTGTTGATCAGGTTGCCGGAAACGCCCAGCGTGGTGGTGCCGCGTTCGAAGCCGATGGCCGTGGCAGTGAGCGGGCAATAGGAAACACTCAGCGGCTTGCCACCGACAGTGTCGTTGACGAGCTCATGCCAGACCAGTACCCGCTGTGGATAGGCCCTGGCCTCGCCGTTATGGTAGATGCCGAAAACGATATCCTGATCGTCCAGATAGTTATCCGCTTTCGATACGTCCCAGAAATGGGGCTTATCAACTGCCGGAATACCATCCTTGCCCGGTCCGCCGGACTGCATGGCATCGAGATAAGCACTTGCGGACGTCGGCTGTAGACGCGCCTCGGCCAGGAGTAATTGTGCAGACGCTGGCTGAAGGCCGCCTGTCAGCAGAATAAGAAGTGTAAACAGGGAGCTCGGTGCGACAGTTGTCTTGACAGCGTCGGTCATGCACATGCCGGCGGAATGAAGCGCCTTAATCACGGTTGTCAGGTTTTTCACGGGCGGTGCTTCTCGAGATTTCGGCGAAATTTGACGGGTTGTTGAGGGCCCAGTCGTAGTCGATGAATTTGATCGATTTCGCTGTGTCAATTTTTTGCTGTGTCTCTGCGGGGGTGTACTGTTTCAGAAAGTCGCGGATACTGCCGGCTTCCTCAATGAAGTCGTTTTCGTACCACTCAAACAACTGGGTCAGATACAATGTACCGTTTTCAAAACGCAGGTGCCGCAGTGTCTGCAGGGCGAGACGTGTGTTCTCCGTCAAACGTGAGTCAATGTCATCGGGCAGATAAAGACTCTTGCGCAATGGTGGACAACCGACGGATGCGCAATTGACCGCGAAATGGACTCGCGCATCCTTCCAGCCTTTGTTTTTGTATTCTTTACCGAGCAATATGTCCTTTTCAATTGTGTCGAGACTGTATTCCTTACCACCGATATTGAAAATTTGTTGTTTGAAAACCCAATAGGGATTTATAAAGCTGCCATAATCCTTGACGCCGTCGATTAAGCTGCCATTAGGTTTTGGATTCTCCAGGATGTGGCCGAGCATGAAAAAGTTATAGGCGTTGATCCAGAAGGCAACGGCCTGCTCGCGGTTTTGAATGGCTTTCGGATTAAACTTGGTTAAATTTTCTTTTTGCTTTTCAACCCGATCTGCTGTGGCCGGGTCAGACAACGCCGATTGGTAATCAAAGGCGGAGACGAGACCACCACTCTCAGTTCTTCCCTCGATCACGTACTGGTCGAGCAGTTCGGTATAGGGAGCATAAAGTTCAGCCATGTGGGAATTGTTTTGCGCACTGACAGTAACTGCTACACCCAGACACGAAAATATTATGACAATCAGTTTGTAAACTCGCATAGTGAATACATCATCCAAGGATTAATGAAGCCATCCGGCCATCTGCGGGCAGATGGCCGATATTCCGGATATAAGATGCGCGAGATTTGCAGATGTTACGCTGCCCACCAGAAATCTGGGTGAAAAGGATGCTGGCAAGCCGATATCATGATGACTCTCGCCGCTTCACTGCAGTCCACGCCGACGCTTTCGTTGACCTGCTGTTATTGGCGGAGTGGTTTCCAGTTTTGTCAGAATTAATGGATCCAGGTAGACCCTCAGCTATTATCAGCGTCTGGGAGGAACTGCTGGTGCAGTCGCTACGATCCTGCAATGTCACGCCTGTGCCCATGAGACGAGCCTGAAGCAGCTGCGCTTCATCAAGCGTGTCCAGGTGCTGGGTTTTACGTTTCGCTGAAGTCGCTGCATTACCGCTTTCCAACTACGGCGCTCTCCATAGACACTCGAACCATGCCTCGCGTTACGAATAAAGAGTCCTGAATGATCACACAGAACTAGGGCTTTTCTGACCAAGCCCCTCATGTAGTGATGCGATCAGGGGGCAATGAATGTCACCTTCATGATGGTGGCAGCTGTGGATCAGTTCAGACAGTACACGCTCTATGCTTTGCAGCCCGGCAATTTTGGCCCGCACATTCCTGAGCTTGTGCTCGGCCAGGTTACTGGCCTCGTCGCAATGAGCGCCGTCGTCCAGCCGCAACAGTTCCGCGACTTCATCCAGGCTGAACCCCAGGCTCTGGGCCGACCGGATGAAATTCAGGCGCTCCACGTCGTTGCTTCCATACCGGCGGATACCGCCATAAGGGCGTTCCGGTTCCGGCAGCAAGCCCCTTCGCTGGTAGTAACGAATGGTCTCCACACCAACACCGCCCACTTTCGCCAGCCCGCCGATGGTCAATTTCTGCAATTCATGGTTCATGGTGATTGAGTCCGTACCTGACTACGGAGATAACCTTACATCAACCTATGAACATCCAAAAGGTGACAAGGTAATAATGAAACATGCCAACCAGGGTCGCGTTCCACTGGCCGCCGGAGGCATCGCCGCCATCCTTGCTTCGGCATGCTGCCTCGGTTCTCTGGTGCTGGTTGTTCTGGGCGTTTCCGGCGCCTGGATCGGCAACCTGACAGCGCTGGCACCCTACCGGCCCATTTTCATCAGTATCGCACTGGTGGCGATGTTCTTTGCCTGGCGCCGCATTTATCAGCCGGCGGAAGACTGCCAGCCGGGCGAGGCCTGCGCGGTCCCGCAGGCAAGAAGAGTCTACAAGGTTCTGTTCTGGATTGTTGCCGGGCTGGTGCTGCTGGCGATCGCGTTTCCTTATCTATTGATGTTATTCCTTTGAGAGAAAGTTTTATGAAAGAACGCTTCATACTGGCAGCTTTGCTCACCATTCTCGGCACGCCCGCCCTGGCGGCGATGCAGGCCGCGACGTTAGCGGTGAAGGGCATGATCTGTGCCGCCTGTCCGTTCACGGTCAAAGCCGCGCTTAACAAGGTGGAGGGGGTCAAGGATGTTGATGTGAGCTACAAAAACGGTCAGGCGGTGGTTACGTTCGACGACGCCAAAACTTCCGTGAAGGCATTAACTCAGGCCACCGCTAACGCGGGCTATCCCTCAACCGTGAAGAACCGGAAGCTGAGCAGGAGTGATCATGAAAGATCCGGACAAACCGTATGCGCGAAGATAAAAAGCTGCATATCGCGGTGATCGGCAGTGGCGGTGCCGCAATGGCGGCGGCCCTGAAGGCGGCTGAGCGCGGCGCCAGAGTGACCTTGGTCGAGCGTGACACTATCGGCGGCACCTGCGTCAATATCGGCTGTATACCCTCGAAAATTATGATTCGTGCCGCGCATATTGCCCGGCTACGCCGTTCGAGTCCCTTCGACGCGGGCCTGAGCGCTCATGCACCAGTCATCAATCGGCCTGAACTGCTGGCGCAACAACAGGGGCGGGTCGAGGAACTGCGCTACTCCAAGTATGAAGCGATTCTGACCGACAATCCGGAGATTACTGTCTTGTACGGTGAGGCCCGCTTTGTCGATAGTCGTGCCCTGAGCGTTCATCTTAATGAGGGTGGCGAGAAAACGATCAGTTTTGACTGCGCCTTTATCGGTACCGGGGCACGGCCAGCCGTTCCGCCCGTGCCGGGGCTGGCCGATACACCTTATCTGACTTCCACCAGTGCCCTGGCCATTGGATCCATTCCCGGGCGACTGATTGTCATCGGGGCCTCCCTCGTAGCTCTGGAACTGGCCCAGGCCTTCGCCCGTTTGGGCAGCCGGGTCACCGTTCTGGCCCGCAGCCGCTTGCTCTCTCAGCACGACCCGGCGGTGGGGAAAGCGGTAGAGACGGCTTTTCGTGCTGATGGCATTGAGGTGCTAACACAAACCCGGGCCAGCCGAGTGGATTATAGCCATAATGAATTCGTACTCGATACCAACGCCGGGGAGCTGCGGGCGGACCAATTGCTGATCGCCACCGGGCGCATGCCGAATACTGGGTCGCTGAATCTGGACCGCATCGGCGTGGAAACCTCACGTGGCTTCATCCACGTGGATGAGCATCTGCAAACCACGATTCCTGGCATCTATGCCGCCGGTGACTGCACTGATCAGCCGCAGTTTGTTTACGTTGCCGCTGCCGGTGGCGGCCGGGCCGCCGTCAACATGACCGGTGGCAAGGCAACACTCGATCTACGCGCTATGCCGACAGTAATGTTCACCGATCCACAAGTGGCTACTACAGGCCTGACGGAAGCCGAAGCGCAGGCGCAGGCGCAGGGTATGGTCGTCGATAGCCGCGTGCTCGAACTGGAGAATGTGCCCCGTGCCCTGGTGAATTTCGACACCGGTGGTTTTATCAAGATGGTGGCCGAGCGCGAATCGGGACGGTTGCTTGGCGTTCAGGCCGTGGCGGGAGGAGCGGGTGAATTCATCCAGACGGCAGTGATGGCGCTGCGCGCCGAGATGACAGTTCAGGAGATTGGCGATGAACTGTTTCCCTATCTCACCATGGTGGAAGGACTCAAACTCTGTGCCCAGACGTTTACCAGGGATGTAAAACAGCTGTCCTGCTGCGCGGCCTGACCGCAACGGAGAACTTGACCTGGACAAGACTCCAGGGTCTATATTGTTCATCAGATTAAATGTAGCCGGAGATGACCATGGCTTTCAAAGCCACTCTCAATCGAACGATAATCACACTCGGTCTATTTTTCATGGTGATGGCGGCGCATGCGGCAGGGCCGAGCTATCAGGTTGAAGTCGACGGACTTGCCTGTCCCTTCTGTGCCTACGGTATCGAGAAGGAATTGAATGCGGTGTCGGGTGTTGAAAAGGTTGAAACGGATATCAAGGATGGCGTAGTCATTGTGACAATGCAGGATGGTGAAGATCTCGATGAAGCCACTGCGAA
>CAZFPG010000187.1:0-6789 GCA_964521055.1 uncultured Marinobacter sp. | reverse complement strand
GCTCTGGCTCTGGCTCTGGCTCTGGCTCTGGCTCTGGCTCTGGCTCTGGCTCTGGAACAGGCTGTACTGGCGGCTCTTCAACCGTCAATTCTGGTGCAATCTCGGACGTCTCCGACACAGGCTCGATCCGCTGGGGCTCAGGTTTGTCAGGACCAATGGTTATGCTTTTGCGGACAGTTTCGGGCTCTGACGGCACCTGCTCCCTGGCAACGGTGTCATCGTATTGCTGCGAAACCAGCCACCAGGAACCCGCCAGCAGCACCAGGGCAAGGGCCGGCCAACGCAGGTTGAGCGGCATGGAGAACGACCGCCCGGATTTGCTTCCGCTCCCGGATGCCGTCATGTCCAGCCACACCGCCGGCGTCACACGCTTCAAACGGGAAAAGCTCCCCTGACTCAGGCTGTGAATCTGCGACAGCTTCCCCGGTGTCAATAAAACCTTCGCATCGCCACCGGCCCGGTGAATTCTCGGCTCCAGGTAGGAAGCTATTTCTTCCCTGGTTAACGGCCGAAGGTGAATCTGATGAACACCATCACCATCCCCTGAAAGCCCTAACATTTCTATCAGTTGCGGGCTGCCGCTGAATACCGGAACAGCTGCCGCCGAACGATCAGCGGCACCAAACGCCGCCAACAGCAGCCTTACAAGCTCTGCAGGCGCCCGATCGGCATCATCAAGCAGCAGAACCATCCGCTGGCCCTTTCGCGCACGAATCTCGGACCATCGAAAAAACCCATACACTGAGTCCCGCGCGCCTTCATTGGGCTTCAATCCCTTGTGGGCAATACCCAGTAGAGCACGGGCGAGTGCCTGGGTGCTGGTCAATGCAGCAGCAGGAAGGCGATGAAAATCAAGACGGGATGACTCGCTTCGGACCAGTTCCGCCAATAACCGGCTTTTGCCGGCACCCGGGTCGCCTGTCAGTAAAAGTGCGAGGTCGCCAAAACCACAAAGATGGCGGAGTGTTTCCAGGGCGTGATGACGGGATGCATCCGGGAAAAAGGGCGTTTCCATGTCGAGGGGGTTTGCTCTCAACCCGTATCTTTCCTGCAACCGCGGAAAAAGCCCGCCCCCGTCAAGACTGTTGAGCCCCTGATCTGTCACTGTCATTCCCTGTAGCGCCTCTGTTCAGTTGCAGTTCAGGTGTTCAGCCACCTGAAGCCTCGCAAAACGCCCGGAGTGTCTCATCCAGCTTCAATACGTCCACCTCATCCGTTACAACGGCATCCCCAAGAGCCCGGAGCAAAACCAGCCGCAAAGCGCCATCGACATTTTTCTTGTCCACAGCCATGAGACGGTGAAAATCATCGGGTGTCATGCCTGCCGGTGCCTTCCCCGGAAGGTTCGCCCGCTCAATAAGACGTATTGCCCTGGCCCGGTCCTGCTCGCTGATCATGCCCTGGCGAAGGGATAGATCGGCCGCCATCATCATTCCTGCCCCCACTGCCTCGCCATGCAGCCAGTTACCATATCCTGCAAACGTCTCGATAGCGTGACCAAAGGTATGCCCGAGATTCAGGATTGCACGCAGCCCGCCCTCTCTCTCATCCAGGGCCACCACATCCGCCTTGCAGGCACAGGAGCGATAAATCGCTTCCACCAGTGCGGTGGCGTCAAGATCAACAAGAGAAGTGACTTCCCGCTCAAGCCAACCGAGAAAGTCCGTGTCACGGATCAGCCCATACTTGATCACCTCCGCCAGACCCGCCGACACTTCACGGGGTGGCAATGTTCGGAGGCTGTCGGTATCAATCAACACTACTTCTGGCTGGTGGAAAGCGCCTATCATGTTCTTGCCAAGTGGGTGGTTGATGCCTGTTTTCCCCCCGACGGACGAATCAACCTGTGAGAGGAGTGTGGTCGGTATCTGGATAAACGGCACGCCCCGCTGGTAAGACGCGGCGGCGAAGCCGGTCATGTCCCCTATTACACCGCCGCCCAGCGCAACGAGAGTGGTTTTCCGGGAATGGCGCTTCTCCAGCAAATGATCAAATATACGGTTGAGGGTCTGCCAGTCCTTATACTTTTCACCATCGGGCAGGATGACCGTGTCCAACTGTTTGCCCGGGAAACAGGCCCGGGCAGACTCAAGGTACAGCGGGGCGACCGTTTCATTGGTCACAATCATCACCTGATTTCCGTGAACGAACGGAGTCAGGTCATGGCTACCCAGCAATCCCTGCCCGATAATAATCGGATAGGTTCTCTCCCCCAGGTCAACGGTCAGTTCCTGCACTGATGATTCACGCATGATTTCTGCCTTCCTTGCGAATCTGTCTTTTATGCTTCGGCGTCCGGGGATTGATGCGGTTCACCAGTTGCCTCACCACAAGCCTTGGGCTTTTGCGATCAGTAAACATGACAATATCGGCAAGTTCCGTATAGATCGGATCCCGGATGGCGAACAGGTTTTTGAGCACGGCCGCCGGGTCGTCGTTCTGAAGCAGGGGACGGTTTCTGTCGCGCCGGGTTCTTTCCACCTGCTGATCAATTGAGGTTTTGAGGTACACCACAATCGCGTCACGCTTGAGATGGGCATGGTTTTCCTCACGCATTATAGCGCCGCCGCCAGTCGCCAGGACCGTTTGGGGGTGCTGGGACAGCTCCGCCAGCATGGCGGTTTCCCGCTGCCGAAAGCCATCTTCGCCTTCGACATCAAAAATCCAGGGAATATTTGCTCCGCAACGCTCCTCAATGATGCGATCAGAATCCAGAAAACGATAGCCCAGCTCTTTGGCCAGCATACGACCAATCGTGCTTTTGCCTGCCCCCATGGGGCCCACCAGGACAACTCGTTTTGGCAAGGACATAACTTCCGCTCATCTGTATTCCGGCGGGTGAGAATAGCACAGGGTAACGTTTTCCATAAGTTTCCGAAAACGAACAGGCAAAAAAAACCGCCGTGCATGGACGGCGGTTTTTCGGGTGTGACCGGATTACTGAATCAGGTCACTCTTGATGATTTTCGGTGTAATGAAGATCAACAACTCGCTCCGTTCATCAATATGCTCGGTGCGCTTGAACAGGCGGCCCAGGTATGGGATATCGCCCAGGAAGGGTGTTTTTGTGGTGGTGGTTGCAACCTCTGACTGGAAGATTCCGCCCAGCACCACGGTCTCGCCGTTGCCAACAAGCACCTGCGTGGTTACTTCGTTGGTATTGATCGATGGAATACCTGCTGTTACCTCACCCCGGGAATCCTGGTTGACTACCAGGTCCATGATGATCTTGTCATCGGGGGTAATCTGCGGAGTTACTTCAAGGGACAGCGCTGCTTCCTTGAAGGAAACGGAGGTGGCGCCACTGGAAGAAGCTTCCTGGTAAGGGATCTCTTCACCGGACTTGATCTTGGCAGTCTGCCGGTCAGCGGTTACAACCCTTGGCTGGGAAACCACTTCAGCCTGACCGTCGCTTTCCAGCGCTGACAACTCAAGATCCACCAGGAAGTCATCACTTCCCCAGCCGATGGCGAATGAGGAGGCCCCCTGACCGGTCACCCCAAGATCGACAGCCAAGGCATCCGGGAAAGTAATGGTGTTGTTCGTACCAGCTGCGGCCTGCCGGGCTTCCTCTACAGCCCCCTGTGAGCCACCCACAGAAATGACGCTACCGTCACCCCTAGTGTCAAAGGCAGCACCACCCCAGCGCACACCCAGGCTCTCGGCCACGTTGGTCTGTGCCCGAACGATGCGCGCCTCAATTGAAACTTGACGTACCGGCACATCCCAGGTGGAAACCAGGCGGCGGATTTCATCCAGCTTTTCGGAAGTCTCGCGAACACTGATGGTGTTGGTACGAGCATCGGAGGAGACAAATCCGCGCGATGAAATCAGCTCTTCATCCGCTTCAATCAGGGAAACAACATCCGCTGCCTTGGCGTAATTGACCTGGATGATATCCAGCCGAACCGGCGCCAGTTCAGCAATCTGCTTGTTGGTTTCAAGTTCCAGTTTCTCACGGGCCGCAATTTCGTCAGCGGGCGCGACCAGAAGTACATTGCCAATCTGGCGCTTGTCCAGGCCCTTGGTTTTAAGAATCAGGTCCAGAGCCTGGTCCCAGGGCACATTCTGCAGGCGCAGTGTGATACTGCCGCTGACGGTATCACTGGCCACGAGGTTGAGGCCGGTGAAGTCAGCAATCAGCTGCAATACCGAGCGGACCTCGATGTCCTGGAAGTTCAGGGAAAGCTTGTCGCCGGTATACGGGAATTTCTCTTCACGACGGGATTCCGCCTCTTCTTCCGTCAGCTTTTCTACGCTGACCGTAAACTGGGAGCCGGACTGATAAGCGATATAGTCGTAATTGCCTTCCGGGCGGATCTCTACAACAGCATTGCCATCTTCCGTGAAGGTATCTATACGGGTAACCGGAGTTGCAAAATCCGTCACATCAAGCCGGCGGCGGAGGTTGTCAGGCACACTGGTACCGTCCATTGTCAGACGGATGCGACCGCCCAGCTCGGAGAGATCAACCGGTGTGCTGGCACTGCCAAGATCCACAATTACCCGACCCTCGCCGTCCTTGCCTCTCCGGAAATCCACACCCGCAAGCCCATCACCTGAACCTGAAGAGGAAGACGTGGTCAACTGCCCGGATGCCATGGAAGAATCCGTGGGCGACGAGCCAGCGGTCGACGCCGGGGCACCGCTCTCGCTACCGATGGTCACAACCAGGCTGTTCTGGTCGCGAACTGTTTCGTAGGGAGCCAGTTCCGCAAGATTGAAAATAAGCCGGGTACGATCCTTGGTTTCGACCACCGTCATGCTCTGGGCATTTCCCGAGCCCAACGAGATATTGCGGCTATCGAGCCCGCTGGTGGTATCCCGAAGGTCCACCGCAATACGTGCCGGCCGCTCGATAGTGTAACCACTTGGTTCCGGCGGTTGCCCGTCAAACTTCAGCGTCACTTCAATCCGGTCTCCGGATAGCGACGAAAACGACACGTCTTCCAGCGTGACCGCATTGGCCAGGCCGGACAACAACCCAAAAGCAATCACGCCGACGTATACATTGAGTTTTCTGAACATCGCTAGCCTCGACCCCAAACTTTTTTGTTCGTGCATGTTTCTTTCAATAGTCATAATGCCGCTCCTTAGCCTTCATTCTCATCCAGCGACAGCGAGCGTGGACGCTCGACCCATCCGCCCCGGCCATTGGGAACGATTTCAATCAGTTCAACCCGGGTTTCATTAACACCGATAATCCGTCCATAGTTCTGCCCCATGTAGTTACCGCTGCGCACCCTGTGGATACCGCCTTCATTGTCCCTGATCAGCGCAAACAGACTTCCGGAGGTATCGCTGAGCGTCCCCACCATGGTGAGTGCTTTCAGATCGAAGTTTTCCAGAACCTCTCTCGGCCGATCCAGATCAGGCTCGATATCGCTCTCGGGTTCCTGATCAACCATGGTGAGCTGAACGTCGATCGGTGGTTCGAAGGGCGCCCTCCGGTCCGCCGCCGAATAACTGAAAGCCTCATATGCCTTGAATTCCGGCAGAGGCTCGACGTGTCCACGGGGCTTCGCCCGCGTGTCTGCCATAAACTTATCAAGATCGGAAAAGCCGTTCCCCTGGGAACACGCCGTCAGGAACGATACCAGACAAATACCCATCCAGGCTTTTACCGCATGCTGTCTCGCCATGCTCATTCTCCAGCCCGGTAGCGGTAAGTGCGTGCAAGAACCTGCATATTCAGCTGCTCTCCGTCACCGCCAGTTGGTTCTATGGTTAGGTCGTGCAAGGTCACAATACGGGGCAGACTCGCTACGCTGCTGACAAAACTCGCCAGCTCGTGGTAGGTGCCGGTTACCCGGATATTGATCGGAAGCTCTGAGTAGAAATCCCGCTGCTGCTCTCCCTGCAGCTTGACTTCCTGCAGGGCAAGACCACTACCCAGAGCCGTATTGGTGATGTCTTCAAGCAGCCCCGGAACCTCGGTTTCACTGGGGAGCTGTCTCACCAGGGCACCGAAGGTTTCTTCCATTTCCTCCATCTGGGCCTTGAACACCTCAAGGTTGGCCACCTGGTAGGCCTTGTCCTCGTAGCGCTTGCGCAGCTCCTGCTCGGTATTTTCAACCCTTTCAAGCTGGGCATACTGATCCTTGATGAAGAACCAGTAGCCGCCACCGAGAATCAGGCCAAAAATGATCAGTGCGACGATTGCCTTGATCGGCGCCGGCCATATACCGGCGTTGTTGACATCCAGGTCGTTGATATCAAATTCATTGAGGCTTTTAAGTGAGTCCGCGAGGCTCATTACTTGTCCTCCCCTTCGGGCTCTGGTGTTTGTTGTTGAACCGACAGGTTGAACTGGCTATAGCCGGCACGGGCACTGTCAGCAGCAGCGACGTTCGAAAGATTGGGATCATCGAACCAGTCGGACTCTTCAAAACGCCTCATCAGGGACGATATGCGGCTGTTGGATTCCGACATACCCACAATGTTCACTTGCTCTCCGCTTTTCTTGAGGCTGGTGTAGTACAGACCATCCGGAAGTGTGCGAACCAGTTCATCGAACACCCTCACAATGACCGGGCGCTTACCCAGGAGATCCTGGATCACCTGCATACGGGAAAGCAACTCGTCACGCTTGCGTTTGAGATCTTCGATTTCCCTGATCTGTTTGTCGAGCTGCTTGGTCGCGGTCTCGATGTAGGCGTTTCTGGATTCCTGGTAAGCGATACGATTATCCATATCTGTCTTCCAGAGGAATGCCAGGCCACCGGCAATGATGGCGGCGCCCAGAATCATGACCACGAACTGTTTCTGCTTTTCTGCCCGGAGTTCTTC
>CAZFPG010000186.1:0-6811 GCA_964521055.1 uncultured Marinobacter sp. | reverse complement strand
ATGGCAAATGATAGTATTCCGCGTCTAAGTTAAACAAACTTTAAGGAGTCAGGCGGAATGCATCATGATGAAGACAGCTTTCGACCGTATATGCGGGCAAGCAGCGCTATGCTGTGTGTCGGTCTTGCGTTGACTGCTCCCACCCAGGCCTTCGCCGAAGAACAGACGGAAAATGAAGAGCCCCGGCAACTTGACGAGCTGGTTGTGCGCGGTACCGACATGAACAAGTATGTCTTTGACGAGACCGCATCCGTGACCGGTTTCAAGGCCGATACCGATGAACTGCCCCGATCGGTACAGATTATTCCGGAGCAGGTGATACTCGACCAGAATGCCAAGACCCTGACCGAGGTGTTGCGCAATGTCGCGGGTATCAGCCAGGAGCCTGGTTTTGGCGGCACCGAGGACCAGTTCCGGATCCGCGGTATCCGCAACAACCACCTGTTTGTCGATGGCAATCCGGTCAGTCCCCGCTATCGGGTGGATGTTTCCAACATTGAGCAGGTGGAGGTAGTCAAGGGGCCGGCCTCCATACTCCATGGCCAGGTCAGCCCCGGGGGTGTCATTAACGTAGTCACCAAGAAGCCCCAGGCGGAGCAGGCCACGTCGCTGCAGCTGGACGTGGGCCAGCACGGCGAGCGGGAGGTCACTTTTGACAGCACCGGCAAGCTGAACTCGGACAACCTGCTGTACCGTACCGTTGTTGCCGTTGAAAATTCCAGCAGTTTCCGCGAAGTATCCACCACGGATGGCACGTACGACGATTCCGTTGATCGGTTGAGTGTTTCGCCTTCGCTGACCTGGCTGCCGACAGATCAGGACGAAGTGACCTTCCGGCTCAGCCTGAACGATCAGGAGCAGTCAATTGACCGGGGCACCGTCGCCGTCCAGGACGCGAACGGCGACATCGAGATTGCCGATATTCCCCGGGATCGCCGTTTGGGTACCCGATTTGACGTCCGGGACAGCCAGGACCTTCTGGCGCAGGTGGACTACAACCGCTTCTTCAGTAACGGCTGGACCAATCGTTTCAAGATCGGCACCTTCCACAAGTCATTCGATGACTACCAGGCCCGGCCTGCGGCGGGGCTTGATCCCAACCTTAATTTGGTTGCGGTACAGGAATCCAATGGCCTGCTGGTGCGCCCCCACGATTCCAACATGGACGTCACCGAGCGGGACTTCTTCGTATCCAACAGCCTTGACGGTACCTTCAAGCTGGGCGGGATCGATAACCACCTCTATGCCGGCGCCAACTTCTACCGTCGTGGCGTGGATCACACCGATGGCTTCGCCCTGACCGAATCCGGTACGCCCGGGATACTTATCCTCGATTTCGATACGATCGATGTCTTTGCCGACCAGCAGCCGGCGCTTGCCGAGCCGAAGGCGCAGACGGCGGTCAGTCGTAACGACGAGGTCACCAAG
The DNA here is from genome assembly GCA_964521055.1 of uncultured Marinobacter sp. Classification (GTDB taxonomy): domain Bacteria; phylum Pseudomonadota; class Gammaproteobacteria; order Pseudomonadales; family Oleiphilaceae; genus Marinobacter. The sequence goes on along the minus strand of CAZFPG010000186.1, from coordinate 5,383 downwards.
GAAACCGGCCTGTCCATCCAGAATCTGGCGGAACTGACGGATCAGTTGAATCTGCTGACCGGTCTTCGTTATGACTACTTCGAGCGCGAAGCCGACCAGACCGCTTTCCTGACGGCGTTGAGCCCCCTCGCCTACCAACAGAACGCAACCCCTGAGCATCGCCGGGTGTCGGACAACAACGACAACATCAGCGGCCAGGTGGGCCTGCTGTACAAGGTCATACCAGGCCTGTCCCTGTACAGCTCCTACAGTGAGTCCTTTCAGCCCAACTATACTGATATCACCGCAGGTGTGGAGTCCCCGGAAACCCTGGACCCGGAGCTGGCCAAGCAGGTCGAGGTGGGCGTGAAGAGCCAGTTCTTTGACGATCGCCTGCGGCTGTCGCTGGCCTGGTACGACCTGGAGCGCCGTAATGTCGCCAAGGCGGACAACCTGCAACTGCGGTTGAACGGGGAAGAGCAAAGTCAGGGTATCGAGCTTGAAGGTTCGGTGCAGGTGACCGATGGCATGAACGTCATCTTCAGCTACGCTCACGTCGATGCCGAGATCGTCGACGATGGCCAGGAATCGCTGGATAACGAAGGTAACACACCCTACGGCGTACCCTCCGATTCGGCACGTGTGTGGGGCACCTATGAATTCGTTGGCGGGTCACTGCATGGCCTGGGGCTGGGCGCTGGCGCGGTTTACACCAGTAGCCGCGACGGCGACGACGCCAACACCTGGGAGGTTCCGTCCTATACGGTTTTCGACGCGGCGGCATGGTACTATGTGCCGGTCTCCGGCCGTTCTCAGATCAAACTGCAGGCCGGTTTCAAGAACCTGACGGACGAGACATACTACCCGGCAAACCAGAACGCTTTCCGCATTACCGTTGGCGAGCCCAGAACCTTCTACGCCAGTGCCCGCGTGGAGTTCTGATCCCGCCGGGCCAGTGTGTCCAGCAGCGCCACCTCCGGGTGGCGCTGTGTTTTATAAAAGGATCAATCGTATGGAGAGGTTCCGTTGCTTTACGCGAAGAATATAAGTGTCCGCTTCGGGCCCCAGCGCGTACTTGACGACATTGATCTCTCGATACCCGCTGGCTGCTTCACTGCCCTGGTGGGGGCCAACGGATGTGGCAAGACCACCCTGCTGAATGTGCTGGCGCAGTTGATCAGGCCCGGGAGCGGCACGGTCTCACTGGGGGATGAACCGCTGACCGGGCTGTCCCGCCAGGACATCGCCCGTCGTATCGCCCTGCTGCCACAGATGACCGGAACCCCGGTGGGCCTGTCGGTCAGGGAACTGGTGATGCAGGGCCGTTACCCCTGGCAGAACTGGTGGCGGCAGTGGTCTCCCGAAGACCAGATTGCCATCGATAACGCCGTGGCATTGACCCATATCGAACCGCTGCTGGACCGGCCGCTGAACGAACTGTCCGGTGGCCAGCGTCAGCGTTGCTGGATCGCCATGACCCTGGCCCAGGACACGCCGGTGCTGCTGCTGGACGAACCCACCACCTACCTCGATATTGCCCACCAGGTGGAGCTGCTGGAACTGGCCGTGGATCTGGCCGCCCGGGGCAAGACCGTGGTGGCGGTATTGCACGACCTGAACCAGGCCGCCTGTTATGCCAATCACCTGGTGATGCTGCGGGACGGTGTCATCCATGCCGAGGGCGAGCCGGAGGCGGTGTTTACCTCCGCCAACCTGAAGGCAGTCTTCGGCTTCGACGCCCACATCATCCGCGATCCGCATTCCGGCAACCCCCTGTGCGTGCCCCGCTCCGGCGCCGCCCGGCGCGAGGCCCCGCAGCCGGAGGTCTGTCAGTGACCGCGCAGGAGACATGGCGGGACCTGCACAGCCCCGCCAGCGCTCGTCTGCTGGCCGGACTGGGGCTCCTGATGCTGGCGCTGGTTGCGCTGATGTTCCTGCACCTGGGCATGGGCGCCAAGGCGCTGTCCTGGAGTACCACCTGGCAGGCGTTGTTCCATTACGATCCCGCCAACCTGGATCACGCGGTGGTACGGGACAGTCGTCTGCCACGGCTGTTGGTGGCTTCGGTGGTTGGGGCCGCCCTGGCGGTGGCCGGGGTCATCATCCAGTCGGTGGCCGACAATCCCCTGGCCGACCCCGGTATCCTTGGTATCAATGCCGGCGCCGCCTTTTTCGTGGTGGCGGGCCTGTTGATGGTGCCGGGTACGGCGTTTATTTACGTGCCCTGGTACGCGTTCCTCGGCGCCGTGGCGGCGGCGGTGATCGTGGTTCTACTGGGGGGGCGTGGCCATAACCCGGTGCGACTCACCCTGGCTGGAGCGGCGGTAACCGCGTTATTTGGCGCGATGACCGCCACCCTGCTGTTGCTGGACCAGCAAGGGCTGGAAAAGCTGCGCCACTGGCTAACCGGAGCCATCGGCGCCAGCGATGGCGAAAAGCTGTGGCAGGTCTGGCCCTACCTGGTGATTGGCCTGGTACTGGCGCTGTCCCTGGTGCGCTCCCTTGATGCCCATCGCCTGGGGCCAAGGGCCGCCGCCGGACTTGGCGTCAACATCCTGCGGCTCAAGGTGGTAGGGCTGCTGGCCGTGGTGTTGCTGTCCGGCGCAGTGGTGGCCCTGGCCGGCCCTATCGGTTTCGTCGGTCTGGTGGTGCCCCATGCGGTGCGGCTGATGATTCGTGCCGATTACCGCTGGATGATGGGTTATGCCGTGGTCACCGGGGCTGTGCTGGTGGTGGCGGCGGACTTGCTGGCCCGGGTGGCGGTCCGCCCCTATGAAATCAATACCGGCATTGTCACCGCCCTGATCGGTGGGCCGGTGTTTATCGCCCTGGTAATCCGGAGGGTGAAATAATGAAGTGGACCACGCCGGCCATGGTGCGGCTGGGCAACCTCTCCTTTCGCTTTCGTCCTATCGACCTGGCCTGGGTCACGGTACTGTTGGCCGGGCTTACCGCTGGCGGCATGATCGCTGCGGGCCTGGGCAGCTTTCCGCTGTCCTGGCAACAGGTCTGGCTCGGCTTCTGGGGACTTGGCGAGGATGCCATGGCACAGCAGGTGCTGTGGCAGTTCCGCCTGCCGCGCATTTTTGCCGCCATGCTGGTAGGGGCTTCCCTGTCGGTGGCGGGGGTTATCCTGCAGTCGCTGACCCGCAACGCGCTGGCGTCGCCCGGCCTGATCGGTGTGGAATCCGGAGCCAGCGTAACCCTGTTGCTGTTCCTGGTGCTGTTTCCTGGCCTGCTGCCGGGATACCTGCTGCCGTTAACCGCCATGGCGGGCGGGCTGGCGGTGGCCACGGTGATTGTCCTGTTGTCCTGGCGAAACGATTTCTCCCCATTGCGATTGATCCTGGTGGGCATCGGTATGACCTCGGTACTGGGGGCGGTGGCGGAGCTGCTGATCACCTACGGTGACATCGACCGGGTGGAATCCGCGCTGATGTGGCTGGGGGGCAGTCTACACAATGTCGGCTGGGCGGATGTCAGCAGCCTCGCGCTGTGGTTCCTGGTGGCCGGCGTGCCAGTGATGCTGGCGTTCCGTCAGCTCAATGTGTTGCAGTTGGGCTCGCTGGTGGCCACAAGCCGGGGCCTGGCCCAGCGGCGGGCTCTGATCGGTTTGCTGCTGGCCAGTGTGATGCTGACCGCCAACGCGGTGGCCACCGCAGGCACCATGGTGTTCGTCGGCCTGATCGGTCCCCACCTGGCCAAGCAATGCTGTGGTGACCGGCACGGTATCCTGCTGCCTTTGGCTGCCCTGAGCGGCGCACTCCTCGTGCTGGTGGGAGATACCCTGGGGCGCACCCTGTTTGCGCCCCTGCAGCTGCCCGCCGGCCTGGTCATCGCACTGGTGGGCGCGCCCTATTTCATCATCCTGATGGCCCGCCGCCGTGATTTTTCAAACTAAGGGAAGGAGAACCGTAACCATGTTCCCGAAGGTATTTTCGACCTTGTTACTGGTCATACTGACGACAAGTACCGCCATGGCGGAAGATGTCCATGTGTTCAAGAATCGTTTCGGAGAGGTGGAAGTACCCGCCGAGCCCCGTTGCGTGGTCTCGCTTCACGATTTCAGCCTGACCGTGCAGCTCATGGAGTTGGGGGTCAGGCCCTGTGGCTCCACAGGTCGTAAGAAGCTGGCTTCAGAACCTTTGTTCCGCGGTGTCCAGCACCGGTTCGACGTGGCCGGTATCCAGTATGTCGGCAGCCACAAGGCACCGGACGTGGAGGCCATTGCCGCACTCAAGCCCGACCTGATTCTCGGCCTGTCCTATCATGAGGATCTCAAACCCATGCTGTCGGTGATCGCGCCGGTTGTCCTGCTGCCGGTACAGGAGACGGGGATCAAGGATTACGCCGGTCAACTGGCCGAGCTGGTCGGCCGCGAGGACCGCTATCAGGACATGCTCAAGCACTACCAGTGGCTGGTCGACGAGTTCAGACGCCTGGTGGAACGGCCGCAGGACATCACCATCACAACCCTGGAGATCTACGAGGACAATTTTCAGCTGATTGGCCGCGGCGGCATGGACGAGGTGATCGGCGACCTGGGGCTGGGGCACCCGGACGCCTACGAGGACGCCCGCTTCCATGTGCCCTATAGCCTGGAGCGGGTAGGCGATTTCGATGCCGATTTCATCATCGATACCTACGAACCGATGCTCAGCAGCCGTGAGCAGACCGCCGGCTTTCGCGAGTCCGCCCAGTGGCAGAACCTGTTCGCCGTTCGTCACGGCCAGTTCCTGTACTTCAACCGCAGCCGCTATGGCGATTCCATGGGAGGACTACTGGGGACCGCCTCGCTGCTGCTGTCCCACATTGCCGAGCGGGACTGGGTGTCGCGCGCCGACCAGCAATAGCCGGCACGGGCGGGCGCCAGCCCCGTCATGACATATCCGTCATTGCCTCTCGCAGGCTTTTGGGACGCATATCAGTCCAGGCGTCCCTGATGAAGGCCAGGCATTCGTCCTTGCTGCCGGTCTTGCCGGCCTCGTGCCAGCCGCCCGGTACCGGCTTGTATTCCGGCCAGATCGCATATTGCTCCTCGTCGTTGACAACAACGCTGAACACGGTTTCGGGACTATCCAAACTCATCGTTGAACACCTCCATTGAAGTGGTTGGGGTGGGTGGTCGACCCGGGCCTGACAGGCTCCCGGCCTATTTTCTCGCTAACTTCAATGTCTATTAGAAACTAAACGATAATAATTATCAATTGTATTACTGTGTTTCCTTGTGTAAATTCTACATCCAGTGACTGGTTTGAACGAATACACCGGATTGAGGAAACCCATGACAAGCGTGACAACGGGAGAACTTGCCCAGGCAACCACGAAGGGTCTGGAAACTAGCGGGAATACACTTCCCCTGATAGTGAGTCCACAGCAACAGGGAACGCCATGGCAAGACTGC
>CAZFPG010000185.1:0-6812 GCA_964521055.1 uncultured Marinobacter sp. | reverse complement strand
GCCGGCATCGGGGCCGACGCTGCTACACTTTACGATAACTACCAGGCTTTTTGGTCCTATCAGGAGATCCTATGAGTAACGAACCCAGAATCATTCTTCTTGCGCACGGAAGCAGTGACCAGCGCTGGTGCCAGACCTTCGAGCAACTCGCCACGCCAACACTCGAATCCGTGGCCGGCTCCCGCATCGCCTACATGGAACTGGCGGAACCCTCCCTGGAGACCATTATCTCCGAAGGCAAAAACGAAGGCATTGATACCTTTACCATCATTCCCCTGTTCCTGGCCGCAGGCAGGCACCTCCGGAAAGACGTGCCCGGCATGATAGAGCAGCTCCAGGCTGACCATGGTGTCAGTATTACCCTGGCTCCCCCAATCGGCGAAAACCCCCGGTTGGGACATGCAATCCGTGATGTGGTGAACCAGGAGCTTGAACGGCAGAAACAGCCAGTATGATAATCAGGGGTAAAGTTGTCCCCTCATACGCTGGAAGTGGCAATTTGTAAGGAGTGAATGGTCATGGGAAAACGGATTCTGATTACCGGAGGCACCGGCTTTATCGGCCAGGTGCTGTGCCAGAAGCTGGTCACCGAGGGCCACTCCCTCACCGTTCTCAGCCGGCAATCGGCACACAATGTCCAGTCCGCATGTGGTCGCGTGGAGCCGGTGCATGATCTTGAACAACTGCGGGGCCATGAAGGCTTCAACGCGGTTATCAACCTGGCCGGGGAAGGCATTGCCGACAAGCGCTGGTCAGAAGCACGCAAACAGGTGCTTATTGACAGCCGTATTGCACTCACCAACCGGCTCGTGGACGTTATAAGGAGCTGGGAAACACTCCCGGCCGTTCTGGTATCCGGCTCGGCGGTGGGATTTTACGGGGATCAGGGCAGCCATCGGGTCACTGAAGACACGCCGCCACACGACGAATTCACTCACCGCATGTGCAGCGACTGGGAACAGGCAGCACTGCGCCTTGAGCCTGCCGGAGTGCGGGTGTGCCTGTCCCGCACTGGCATCGTTGCCGGCCCTGGAGGCGGTTTTCTGCAGCGCATGTTGCTGCCCTTCAAGCTTGGGCTGGGCGGTCGCCTTGGCAGCGGTGAACAGTACATGCCCTGGGTTCATCGTGAGGATGTGGTTGCGGCCCTGGTCTGGATGATGGAAACAGACACCGCCAGCGGTGCCTACAACGTGGTCAGCCCCAATCCGGTAACCAACAGGCAGTTCACCAAATGTCTCGCCGGTGTTCTCGGACGGCCTGCCATTTTCCCCGCCCCCGCAGCGGTTCTGAAGATAGCACTCGGGGAAATGTCCCGACTGCTGCTGACAGGGCAAATGGCAGTACCCGAGCGGCTCGAAGCCGAGGGGTTCCGGTTCCATTACCCCGATCTCAGCCCGGCCCTTGCCGATGCAACAAGATACTGAGCAGGTCGAACGAGGATGCACTCGGAGCTCAAACACTCACTGAAAGGACACTGGCTGTTTTTTCAAAAACCGTTTGACAGCCTGCAGCTCCTTACTTAATATACGCGCCACCTCGACGAGGCAAGGTTTTGAAGCGATGCGTCCCCTTCGTCTAGTGGCCTAGGACTCCGCCCTTTCACGGCGGCAACAGGGGTTCGAACCCCCTAGGGGACGCCAACTTCCTAACTGACCGTTACCGCTTGCGTGGGTCGGTTGCCTGCACCTCGGAACGCCTGCCATGGTCACCGAGCTGGTGTCTTGAATCCTTCAGTACAAAAACGCCAACGCCGACAAAAAACCCCACCATCAGTAAGACAGTTACAATTCCTGCAATAACAACTGCGTCGGTATACATCGCCATATCCTCCCGGACACCCTGATTAACCGGGATCAGATTACGCCTGCCACCCCCGCAGCATATTGATCTGGGTCAATGGTATTGACGACTACACACATATAAAACTCTGAACGGCGACACATTTCTTCCGGTTTTTCCTGTATTTGCAAGGCATTTGCGAGAAACTGCTGCTATAGTCCTGAGAGCGCAACCTGACCACGTGTAACCAAACCTCCCTGGGCGGCCGAAGTATAGGACATGCAAAAACTGCTGACTCGCCTGCAACGATTTCGAACCGGGTCCCCGCTGTCCTTCCGGCTGCTTGCGTATATCCTGCTGTTCAGTTCCCTGTTTACACTGATCTCATCAGCCGCCCAGATCTATTCCGATTACCGCAAGGACCTGTCCCAGATCGACCGGCGCATGAAGGTCATCGAAACGGGTTACACCTCAAGCCTTGCCCGCAGCCTCTGGGCGCTTGACCAGAAGCTGTTACAGACCCAGCTCGAAGGCATACTCAGCCTTCCGGACATCGTTCATCTCCGGCTCAAGATCGAGCCGGACTCCGAGCTGGTTATGGGCGAAATACCCCGTGATACAAGGACCACCCAACATACCTTTGAACTGACGCACCAGGGCGATGACATGTTCAGCCTCGGTGAACTCACGGTTACCGCCGATCTGAAACGGGTGTATTCGGACATGCGACGAAAGGTTGTCGTGGTACTGACCACCCAGTTTTTCAAAACCTTCTTCGTGTCGATTCTTATCATCTGGATATTCCAGCACTTTGTGGCGCGCCATCTCAGCACCATGGCCAACTATGCCCGCAACTTCTCCCTGAACAACCTTTCCCGGCCGCTCCAGCTGGACCGGCCGGATAGTGCCCTGAACCGCAACGACGAACTGGCCCAGGTAACCGATGCCATTAACCAGATGCGGGAACGCCTCAACGATGACCTGGAACGCCAGGAACGGGATGCGCAGGAAATTCGCAAGTTCTCCAAGGCTATTGAGCAAAGCCCGTCCTCGGTGCTCATCTGTGACCGCCAGTGGCGCATCGAGTTTGCGAACCAGAAATTCACACAGCTTACCGGGTATGGCGCCGAATCCATTATTGGCAAACATCCGGGGGTGCTTTCGGAGGACGCCCACGCTCACCGCGAGAACCGGCAGCTCTGGCAGTCCATTCGCCTGCAGGTTCAGCGCGTCGGGGTATGGCAGGGTGAGATCAACAGCGTTCGCAGAAACGGTGAGCGGTTCTGGGAACAGCTGATTGTCACCCCCATCAAGAACTCCGGGGGAGAAGCCACCGGTTACCTTATCCTCGGCGAAGACATCAGTATCCGTAAACGCTACGAGCAACAGCTGCTGCGGCAGGCGAACTACGACATCCTTACCGGCCTGCCCAATCGCATGCTGGCCCTCGACCGGCTCAAGCTGGCGCTGGCACAGGCGCGCCGGGAAAGCTCCCTTGTCGGAGTCATGTTCCTGGATCTGGACAACTTCAAACACATCAACGACACCCTTGGGCACGATGCCGGCGACAATCTGCTGATTGAAGCTGCCCGCCGTATCTCCAGTTGCCTGCGTGGCACCAGTACCGTTGCCAGGCTGGGGGGCGACGAGTTCCTGGTCATACTGCCCGGCCTGACAGGCCCTGAGGCAACGTCCCAGGTAGCGGAGCGTATCCTGAAGACATTCGCTCCCCCTTACCTGCTCAACGGTCAGGAAGTCTTCGTCACCACCAGTATCGGCATCGCCATCTTCCCCAATGATTCCGATAACAGCGGTACCCTGCTGCAACACGCTGATGCGGCCATGTATCAGGCCAAGCACAAGGGCAAGAGCGCCTACGCCCACTTCGCCCCGGAGATGACCGAAGTCTCTCACGAACGGCTGCAGATGGAATCCTTGATGCGCCGGGCGCTGGAACAGAAAGAGTTCGAGCTTTACTACCAGCCGATTGTTCGCACCGATTCAGGCGAACTCTGCTCGGCGGAGGCACTTCTGCGCTGGAACAATCCGGGCCTGGGCATGGTGATGCCCGACAGGTTCATCCCCCTGGCAGAGGAAACCGGGCTTATTACACCCATCGGTGAATGGGTCCTCAAGGAAGCCTGCCTTGCGGCCGTGCGCTGGAAGGAAAGCACGGGCACCAGCATCGGTATATCCGTGAATGTATCTCCCCGCCAGTTCCGGGATCCAGGGTTTATATACACGGTCATGAATGCCCTGGAAAACAGTGGCCTGGAACCCCAGCAACTGGAACTGGAGATAACAGAACGGCTGATACTGGACAACACCATTGAAACCGCCGATATACTGCGTCAACTGGATCAGTCCGGCATCCGCCTTTCAGTGGATGACTTCGGTACCGGCTACTCCGCACTCAGCTACCTGAAGAGTTATCCTTTTGATACCCTGAAAATCGACAAATCCTTTGTTCAGGACGTAATGAAAGAGCAGGACGACGCAGCGCTGGTCAAAGCCATCATCAATATGGCCCACAGCCTTGGCCTGCGGGTGATCGCCGAAGGCGTCGAGGAGGAAGCCCAGACCCACTTCCTCCAGCGTGAAGGCTGCGACTTCTCCCAGGGCTATTTCTACAGCCGTCCCATGCCCGAGGACAAGTTCCGGGAATGGCTCAGAACCAACCATCGCGTCCGCTGACAAGCCACCGTTTAGAATGGATCGACAATGGAAGGAACGATACTGGTCGTTAATTGTGGCAGTTCGTCGCTTAAAGTCGCCCTTTTTGACGAACACCTGGAAAAGCTGGCAAGCGGCCTCGCCGAGCGGCTGGGCAAGGACGATGCGTTTGCCACGATCAAGGGCCGTACGGACAAAATCCGGCTGCCAGAAGGTGCCAACCACCAACAGGCACTCAGCGCCCTGGTGACCGGACTACAGGACAGTGGATTGCTCGACGAGGAACCTGCAGCCATCGGCCACCGGGTTGTCCACGGCGGGGAAACCTTTCGCGAAGCGGCGCTGATCGACAACGACGTACTGGAGGCCATCAAAGCCTGCACCAGCCTGGCGCCGCTGCACAACCCGGTAAACCTGACGGGAATCGAAGCGACTACTTCCCTGTTTCCGGAGGTGCCCCAGGTAGCGGTATTCGACACCGCTTTCCACCAGACCCTGCCCCGCAAAGCCTATCTGTATGCCGTGCCCCAGCGCTTATACAGGGACTGGGGTGTCCGGCGTTACGGTTTTCATGGTACCAGCCACCAGTTCATGGTGAACGAAGCCGCGAGGATTCTGGGCAAAACACCGGCCACCACCTCCATCATTTCCGCTCACCTGGGCAATGGATGCAGCATTACGGCTGTTCGTGACGGCAACAGCGTTGATACCAGCATGGGGCTGACACCGCTCGAAGGCCTGGTCATGGGAACACGCAGTGGCGATGTGGACCCGGGGCTGTTTGATTTCCTCGCCAACAAGGGCGTGGGCGCACAGGAAGTTCACCGCCTTCTGAACAACGAAAGCGGGTTGCTTGGGCTTTCGGGCCAGACCAACGACATGCGTTCGCTCTGCGAGCTGGCCGATCATGGCCACGAGCCGTCACAGGCGGCCATCGACGTGTTCTGCTTCCGGCTCGCCCGCTACATAGGCGCCATGATGGCTTCCCTGGATCACCTCGATGCACTTGTCTTCACCGGTGGTATTGGTGAGAACAGCAGCCTGGTACGAAAACAGACACTGGCCCACCTGAAGCTTCTCGGATTCACCATCGACAACGACCTGAATGACCACCACGGCAGCATCAGCGATGGGCAGATAGACGCGGCCGACAGCCGTTTCCGTGTACTGGTCATCCCCACCAATGAAGAACTTGTGATCGCCAGGGAAGCACAGGCCTCGGCCCGGCGGCCAGGAATGGCTGGCTAATCACGATCCAACGCAGGGAGCCTGAAATGGCAAAGAACCTCTACATTGCGCCAACCTCCGTGAATTCCGGGCTGACCTCCGTCTGCCTGGGCTTACTACGCGCCCTTGAAAGGGTGGGCGTCAGCGTGGGCTTCTACAAGCCGTTTCGCCAGTCAGTCCATGAGGGTGAGGCCCACCATAATCATGGTGAGGATACCTCCGTGGCTTTTGTTCGCGCCCGCAGTCACCTTGAGCCTCCGGAGCCCATTAGCCTCAAGGAGGCGCAGAATCTGCTCAATACCGGCAAAGCCGATCAGCTTCTGGAAACCATCGTGGGTGAATACCAGAAAGTGGCCAGTAAAGTAGATGTGGTCATCATCGAAGGCCTCGTGCCGGACCGAAGCGAGGCCTATATCGCCAGGCTGAATGTGGAGGTGGCCCGCAATCTGGGCTCCGAAGTGGTCCTGGTAAGCACCCCGGGCAGGACCGACCCGCAGACTCTGGACGAAGAACTGGAATTCTACGCAAGGCTGTTCTCCAGCCCTTCCGATCCGGACGTGATCGGTGTGGTTCTCAACAAAGTGGGCGAACCCGAGAAGTCGGAGTTCACTCCGCGGATAAACTCCCGTATCCCCGAAGAAACCGTTGATTACGGCCAGGCCTGCAAAGTCTTCAGCCAAGGTCGCTACCGCCTGCTGGCTGTCATTCCCTGGCAGCCGGAACTCCTGGCCCCGCGGGTATCGGACGTTATCCGTGAAATGGATGCGGAAGTGCTCCACGAAGGGGAAATGCACACCCGGCGTGTCCAGAAGGTCACTGTCAGTGCCCGCACTATCCGCAATATGGTGGAAACCCTGAAACCGGGCACGCTCATGGTCACGCCGGGAGACCGGGAAGACATTATCGTGACCACCGCGGTAGCGGCACTCAATGGCGTACCGCTGGCCGGCATGATGCTTACCGGCGGGTTGATGCCCGACGACAGGGTGATCGAGCTCTGTCGTCGGGCCCTGGAAACGGGGCTGCCGGTCATGAGAGCCGAAACCAACACCTATGAAACAGCTCACCGGTTGGCCAACCTTTCCCCCGCCATTCCGGTAGACGATCCGGACAGGATTGAAAAGGCCATGGAG
>CAZFPG010000184.1:1998-6867 GCA_964521055.1 uncultured Marinobacter sp. | reverse complement strand
CAATCCGGTTAACTGCCCCTGGGGCAAGAAAGCCTTTACCGCCTACCTGGGCAAGGACACCGCCCTCTGGGAAAGCTACGACGCCAGCCTGTTGATGCGGGAAGCCCGGCAGTTTGTACCGGCCCTGGTCGACCAGGGGGATGCGGATAATTTCCTCGCGGAACAGCTTCACCCGGAAGCCCTGCAGGCGGCGGCCAGCTCCAGTGGCTACCCGCTGGAACTGAACCTTCGCAAGGGCTACGATCACAGCTACTACTTCATCGCCAGTTTTATCGAGCAGCATCTGCGTTTTCATGGCCGGCATCTCGGATGCACTGATACCGCCTGAATCGGGATGCAAACGCGCTGGTGGCCCTGTGAGTGTGTTCAGAAAGGCAGCCGCCCCTCGACCACCAGCGCGAACAACTGGTTCTGGGTGCCAATGCCGACTTTCTCGTACAGATGCCGCCGGTGCGTCAACACCGTGTTGACGCTGACATCCAGATCCAGCGCGATGGCGTCGGAGTTGTAACCGAGCACAATCCGCGCCCCCACATCGATCTCCCGCGCCGTCAGCAGCTCGCCACAGGCGCCCTGCAGGCGCGACATCACCCAGGGCAGGTCGAACCGTACATGCTGCTGGCCGGCAAAGGCGATGTGCCGCTCCAGAATTGATGCCAGCACCAGCCCTCCCTCCTGCAGCGGCTCCGCGTTCAGCGTGCGTCGCGAGCTGTCGTGCAGTTTGTAGAGGTTCAGGCAGAAGGGCTGGCCGTTGCTTTGCCCCATGAAGGCGATCTTCTCGCGAATTCCGCAACGCTCCATCAACTGGTGCCGGTACTCGGTATCGTAAAGCTCCTCGACCTGGGACTGCCGGATCTGCACACCGGTTTTGCGCTCCCGCCCCTTCAGGCAGGCAAGGTTGGGATCACGCTCGTAGAACACCTCATCGTAAAGCCGCCGGCATTCCTGCGCCAGCGGACTGCGGATCGAGCCGGAGGTAAACAGGGTAAACGGGTGTTTCATGAACACAGGATAGGAGACGAGCACACAGTGATCCGCGCCGGTCAGGCGGTGCATGCTTTGGCTGAGCGTCTGGTCGAACCGGCGCTGGCCGATGTTCGCGATAAGATGCTCGAGCGGCCACTGTTGCAGTGCAGGATTCATCTGATGGCCTCTTGGCTGCGGTCGTTGTTCTTATAGCGGCCTCCGCGATGACGGGCATCACCGGGCCTTTGACCGATGCCCGCAGTATTACACGCGTCAAGAGCATTTTCTAGCCTCACAAGATCTTGTGAGTGTCACCGGGCCCCGCCTCCGTTACCTTGGTTACACAAGCCGATCAATAACAAAAATCCAGGAGAGCCCCATGCCACTGACCCGAGTCCAGCGCGCCGCCCAGGTTGCCGGGCGCACCATGGCCGACCGCCATACCCCCTTCATCTATAACGAATGGTACGTTGTCGCACTGAGTCGGGAAGTTGACCGCGAGCTGCGGGCCCGAACCGTGCTCGGGCGCCAGTTGGTGCTGTTCCGCAAGGAAGACGGCACCCCGGTAGCGCTCGACAACCGCTGTGGCCACCGCTCCTTCCCCCTGTCGCGCAGCACACTGGAGGGGGACACCGTCGTCTGCGGCTATCACGGCCTGCGCTATGACGAGACTGGTCAATGCGTCGAGGTGCCGTCCCAGTGCAACTGCGCCGGCATCTCGATCCGCAGCTACCCGCTACACCAGCAGGGGCCGGTGATCTGGATCTGGATGGGCGAGCCGGAAGCAGCGGATACCGACAAAATCCCCGCGATGCCAATGCTGGAAGAGGGCTGGATCACCTCCGAGGACTACATGCCGCTTAAGGCCAGCTACGTCTACCTGCACGAGAACCTGCTGGACCTGACCCACCTGAGCTTCCTGCATGCCAAGACGTTCGGCACCCCCGACTACGCCAGGGCCAAGTTCGACACTGACATCGGCGAGGACCGGTTCCTGCTGAAACGTTACGTGGTGCCCACCCGCCTGCCCCCGGTCTGGGCCAAGCCGACAGGGCTCGAGGGCAAGGATGCGGCGCGCATCTCCACTTCCGACTTCGTTTCGCCGGCACTGCATATCGTCCACGCCGAGTTCTACGACATCGCACTGGATGAGTCCGAACGGCCCGACCAGCGCATCAAAACCGCCCATATACCAACGCCGGAAACCGCCACCTCCACCCACTATTTCGTCGTGCATGGCCGCAACTTCGCCCCTGAGGACGACAGCGTGACCCGGTTCATGCATGAACAACTAATGGCCGCGTTCCACGAAGATGTGGAGGGCCTGGAAGCGATGGAAGGACTGCACGCCGGGCGCAGCGACGAGGACGATTACTTCGAGATCTCGCTGACCGCCGATGCAGCCAGTGTCGCGATGCGCCGCTACCTGAAACGCCGTGCCGAGGCGGAAGCCGCCCAGCGTGAAACGGATCCGCAATCGGCGGGTGTCAAGCCTGTGCCGGCCTCGACTTGAAGGAGTACTAGCCATGACCATCGCAATCCAGGTCACCGACGACCAGGGCCAGACCCAGACGCTGAGCGGCGAAGCCAGCAGCACCCTGATGGAACTCCTGCGCGACGAAAGCTCCGGCGTGGACGGAATCTGCGGCGGCTGTGCTGCCTGCGGCACTTGCCATGTCGTGGTCGAAGACGCCTGGCACGCTCGCCTGCCCCCGCCCGGCATGGACGAGGAGATCCTGCTGGACGCACTCAACGAGCGTACCGAGGGTTCGCGCCTGAGCTGCCAGATCCGGCTGACACAGGAGATGGACGGCCTGACCCTGACCATCGTGCCGGCCGAGTGCTGAGCGCTGCTGGAGGCGTAACATGAAACGACTCATTATCGTCGGCGGCGGCCATGCCGCTGCCCAACTGATCCGAACGCTACATAAGAGCGGCTTCGACGGCAACGTCACCCTCGTCAGCGACGAAACGGTGATGCCCTACAACCGGCCGGTGTTGTCCAAGGAGTACCTGAACGGTCAAATGGAAGAGGATCAGATCTACCTGCTGCCGGCAGCCCTGTACGAGAAACTGGGCGTGGAACTGCGGCTCGGCCGGCGGGTGACGAAAATCGACCGCGCCAACCGTCGCATCCTGCTCGATAATGGCGAATATCTCGCCTATGACCGCCTTGTGCTGGCCACCGGTGCCAAGCCCCGGCGCCTGGATCTGCCCGGCAGCACACTCGGCGGGGTCCACTACCTGAAAACACTGGATGATGCGCGCCGGTTGCGGGAAACCTTCCAGCCGGGGCAGCATCTCTGTGTGATCGGCGGTGGCTATATCGGACTGGAGATTGCCAGTGCCGGGCGCAAGCTGGGCCTGGAGGTGGATGTGCTGGAACGGGGGCCCCGGGTGCTTGGCCGCGTGGTGGCACCGGAAGTGGCGGATTATTTCCATTCGCTGCACGTCGACCAGGGCGTGCGAATCCGCACCTGCGTCGAGCTGGCACGCCTTGAAGGCGACACCCATGTTAATGCCGTCACATTGGAAGACGGCGAACGGATACCCACCAATCATGTCGTCATCGGTATCGGAGTGGAACCGGCCGACCAGTTGGCACGGGATGCCGGGCTCGTCTGTGACAACGGCATCCTGGTCAACGGTACCTGCCATACCAGCGACCCGGCGATCCATGCCATCGGTGACTGCGCCAGTCAGTACCAATCCCACTACCGCTACCAGGTACGGCTCGAATCGGTCCAGAACTGCAGTGCCCATGCCGCGATGCTGGCCGCTTGCCTGAATGGGGACGAAAAACCGGCGCCGGAGATTCCCTGGTTCTGGTCCACCCAGTATGACCGCCGGCTGCAGATCGCCGGCCTCAGCCAGGGCTATACCGAGGTGATCCGGCGCGGTGGCGGCAACGCCTGCAGTTGGCTCTACCTGCGGGAGGGTCGCCTGATCGCCTGCGACGCGATCAACCGCCCCGCCGATTTCCTGCAGGCAAAGAAACTGATCGCCGCCAATACCCAAATGGACAGGACACGGGCGCGGGATTCTTCCCTGTCCTTGATCGAGTGTGCTTGCTGAGCAGGCGTATCAGGAAAGGCGAATCCGTTGAAGGTAAGCGTTCTGGCTGACTCTTCGCTGGTAGTCGAGCGGAGTGGTGGAAACAAATTTCTTGAACTCGCGGAGAAAGTGCGACTGGTCGCTGAAGCCGAGATCGCATGCAAGTTCCGATGAAACAACGTTCTCCCTGCGGCTAATGTCCTGAACGGCTGACTGGCAGCGGACAATACGGCAGAACACTTTTGGTGACATTCCCATATCGCACTGAAACTGTCGCTGTATTGTCCGGCTGGTGTAACCCGTCAGCGTTTCCAGCTGTTTGATCCGGATGTCCCCCCTCCTCTCACAAATGAAGCGAACCACCTCCACTGTCAGCCTGGAGGACAATCTCGGAGCCTGGCCGGCATAGAATTCCCGGAACAGGTCAACCTGAGTCTGAAAGACAGGTTGCTCGACGATCTCGGCAAAAATCCGCTTCGCCCCCGGGACCAGGTCCAGGAGATCCAGTTCATGGTCCACAATCTCCTTCGCCGAGGCATCCACGAAATCCGGCAATACCCCCTGTGAAAAGCGCACACCAAAATAACGATGCCCGTGTTTCAGGTCTGCAACCCGGGCTTCCAGCGGGGAGCCGCAAACCTTTGCCGTGGGTTCGGCCTCGTTGCAGTCAAAGAGAATATCCACACATCCGTCCGGAATGGCGAACGTCATCTCATTCGACTGATCAACCTCGAAGCTATAGAAGTGCGATATGGCACGGTCGTCAGACATCAGCAGGTCATATCGCCTGGCCGCGCTCAACACAAACCATGGCTGCTCGAAATGGAAAGTGGTCCACTTGTTACGGAT
>CAZFPG010000184.1:0-1898 GCA_964521055.1 uncultured Marinobacter sp. | reverse complement strand
CGATTTTCGGCAGCCAAATTAACAGGTAGAGGCCAAGTCATGTCTGAAAAAACAACAATCGATTTCATTTACCTGTCCGAACCGGACATGATCGAAGCGGGCGTAACAGACATGTCCGCATGCGTGGATACCATGGAAGAGATGTTCGCACTTCTTCACCGGGGTGATTACCGCATGGCGGGGCCAAACAACGATTCCCACGGCGCCATGATCACTTTTCCGGAGGAGTCACCTTTCCCCACCATGCCGAAACCAACCGCGGACCGCCGCCTTATGGCCATGCCGGCCTACCTCGGTGGAGACTTCCAGACCTGTGGCGTGAAGTGGTACGGCTCAAACATCGCCAACCGGGAAAAGGACCTGCCCCGGTCCATCCTGATGATGATCCTCAGTGACATTGATACCGGAGCCCCATTGGCCTACATGTCCGCCAACCTGCTCTCCGCCTATCGCACGGGGGCCATTCCAGGCGTTGGTGCGCGTTACCTTGCCAGTGAGAACGCCAAAGTCATAGGACTGCTGGGGCCCGGCGTCATGGGAAAGACGTCCGTCGCCGCCTTCATCGCGGCTCGCCCGGGCATCGATACCATCAAGGTCAAAGGTCGGGGGCAGAAAAGCCTCGATAGTTTCCTGGGCTGGGTAAAAGAGAGCTACCCACAGATCACCAAGGTTCAGGTCGTCGACACCATCGAAGAGCTGGTCAGGGATTCGGACATCGTTTCCTACTGCAACTCTGGCGAAGTGGGAAACCCGTCAACCTATCCCCTGGTTAAACGGGAATGGCTCAAACCGGGCGCCTTTCTGGCAATGCCCGCAAGTTGCAGCCTGGACGAAGCAATGAGCGGCCCGGACGTGCGCAAAGTCATGGACAGCATTGGCCTCTACGAAACCTGGTACGAGGAAGTCCCCAAGCCGAGCCACAATCACATCCCGCTGGTCGGCATGCGCTTTATGGACATGATCGCCCAGGGGCAGATGGACAGGGAGGAGCTTGAAGATTTGGGCGCCATCGTATGTGGCGATAGCCCGGCCCGCCAGAATGACGAAGAGATCATTGTGATGTCCGTTGGAGGGATGCCGGTCGAGGATGTGGCCTGGGCCACAAAGGTTTATCGCAATGCCATGGCGAAAGGCATCGGCGTAAAGCTGAACCTTTGGGAAACCCCGGTGCTGCGTTAATCACGGTCAAACAATTTCGGAGAAACCCGTATGACGGACATTGTTAAAGTTAAAACCGGCTCGAAGTTCGAGGAAATTGCCAGCTATTCCCGCGTTGTTGCCGTGGACAACTGGATCCACGTTTCCAACACCGCGGGGCGCAACCCGGAGACCCAACAAATACCGGACGATGTCATTGAACAGACAGACCAGGTGTTCAGGAATATTGAGCGGGCCCTGGCTGCCGTGGATTCCTCGTTGGCAGACGTCGTCATGTCCCGTGTCTTTATTCAGAACCCCGATGACACTGCCGCCGTCATGGAGTTCATTGGCACCCGGTTTCGTGGCGTCAATCCGGCAACAACGGTGACATGCCCCCCTCTGGGATCCACTGTGTATAAGGTTGAACTGGAGGTCACCGCCTATCGCGGCGCCTCACAGGCCAACGTGAAAGAAATCACGCTCTCTCAATAAAGGTTTTTGGGGCCGTCCATCATGACCAAAACACTGGAACCAGTCGCCACCTCCGACGAACTGCCGGGCTCCGCGGACGTGGTCATCATTGGCGGTGGCATCGTTGGTGTCACTGCGGCCCTTACCCTGGCGGAACGCAACATCTCGGTCGTGCTGCTTGAGAAAGGCCATATCGCCGCGGAGCAGTCCTCCCGGAACCTCGGCTGGATACGGAAAACCAGCAGGCACAACAACGATGTGCCACTGGCCCAGGCTGCCGATCGACT
>CAZFPG010000183.1:1353-6925 GCA_964521055.1 uncultured Marinobacter sp. | reverse complement strand
GGATTACAAACCACCACTGTGGCTGCGCAACGGTCATGTTCAGTCGATATGGCCGACACTGTTCCGCAAGGTGGCTCTTATGGAGCCGGAGCGGGAGGTGTTGCCCACCGATGATCACGACGAATTGCACCTTGACTGGTATCGCCAGGGCAGTGAGAGGCTGGCTGTGCTATCCCATGGTCTGGAAGGTCACAGCCAGCGTTCCTATATGTTGGGGCTCGCCCGCGCATTAATGAATGAAGGCTGGGATGTGCTGGCGTGGAATTTCCGCTCCTGTGGTGGCGCGATGAACCACCAGCCACGCTTCTATCACAGCGGTGCCACCGGTGACCTGGATCGGGTGGTCAGGCATGGTCTGGGCAAGGGGTATAAAACGGCTTTTCTCTCTGGCTTCAGCATGGGGGGAAATCTCACCCTGCTTTACCTGGGGCAACAGTCAGAGCGGGTGGACAGTCGCATCTGTGGTGCCATCACCTACTCCGTGCCCTGTGACCTTGCCGGCAGTGCCGATACCCTGGCCCTGCCCAGCAGGCGTATCTATATGCAGCGCTTCCTGCGGGATCTGAAAATAAAAATGGAGGAAAAGGCCCGGCGTTTTCCCGATCTGATCGACGTCGGCGGCTTTGAGAGCATCCGCAGCTTCCATGAATTCGATGACCGCTATACGGCCCCGCTCCATGGGTTTCGGGATGCGCAGGATTACTGGGCGAACTGTTCGGCCCTGTGGAAGCTGAAAGACATCCGTGTGCCGTCGCTGATTGTCAATGCAGCGGACGATCCGTTCCTGTCCCGGCAGTGTTTCCCCGAATCGCGGATGCAACTGGGGGCACACGTTCGTCTGGAGTCGCCCCGCTGGGGCGGGCATGTGGGCTTCGTTGAAAATACACAGGACGGCTACTACTGGTCGGAGCGACGGGCTGTAGCCCATGCCAGCGGGCTACTGTCATAACGGGCGGATTACTGGCGTAACATGGGTTCCAGAACAGGCCAGACATTGTCCAGCAACTGCCCCTGGGCCTCGGCCGTCGGGTGGATGTCGTCATCCTGCATCATGCCTTCCCTGTCATAGATGCCATCCAGGAAAAACGGCACCAGTTCGGTTTCATGTTCCTCGGCCAGCTCCGGGTAGATGTCCGCGAACGCGCGGGTATAGCGCTGGCCGTAGTTTGGTGGTATCTGCATACCCACGAGCAGCGCCCTGGCGCCGGACTCATTGACCTGTTCGATCATCGCTGCCAGGTTCCTGCGAATGACGTCCGGCGGAAAGCCGCGCAGTCCGTCATTGCCGCCAAGCTCGATAATGACAATCTCCGGCTCGTTCCTGTCCAGTAGCCTGGGCAGGCGACGAAGGCCGCCATCGGTGGTTTCGCCACTGATACTGGCGTTCACCACCTGCCACTGATCGAGGCCCTCTTCGTCCAGACGCTCCCTCAGAAGGGCCACCCAGGCTTCCTCGCTCTGCACGCCATAGGCCGCGCTGAGGCTGTCACCAAACACCATCAGTGTGTTCCCGCTGGCGTTTGCTTGCACACCGATACAAATTAAAGCGAGGAAAACTATTGATCTCAGGCGTAAAAATACCGTATCCATAGAGGTCCTGTTGCCAATAAACCCGTTGTGGAGAATCTGTGAGCGACTTAAGTGATCACAAACCCGATAGCCGGCGCCCCATGCTGAAAGTCAGTAATCTGACCCACAAGGTTAGCCTGGAGACTGATACGTTGACGATCTTGCAGGGGGTCAGTCTGGAAATCAACCGCGGAGAGTCCGTGGCAATCGTCGGGCGCTCCGGCTCCGGCAAGACCACCCTGCTGGGCCTGTTGGCCGGGCTGGATACACCCTCGGAAGGCACGGTTGAACTTGATGGTTCCGTGATCAGCCAGCTCAGTGAGGACGAACGTGCGAAACTCCGGTCCCGGCGGGTGGGTTTTGTGTTCCAGTCTTTCCAGCTGTTGCCGGCACTGACCGCGCTGGAGAATGTCATGCTGCCGCTGGAGCTTGGGGGTTTTGACAGCCCGGAAGCCAAAGCGCGGGAGCTTCTGGAACGCGTGGGCCTGGGCGAACGGCTCTATCATACCCCCAGGCAGCTTTCCGGCGGGGAGCAACAGCGGGTAGCCATTGCCCGGGCCTTTGCTTCCGAACCCGCCATCCTGTTTGCGGATGAGCCAACTGGCAACCTGGACAACCGCACCGGCGCAGATGTTTCAGACCTGTTGATGACTCTCAACCGGGAGCAGGGCACCACGCTGGTTATGGTCACCCACGACGAGCGGCTTGCCGCCCGCTGTGGCCGCCAGTTCAATATCGAAGCCGGCATCCTTACGGAACCCGCAACGTCTGAACAGCCGGAAGCGGTGAACTGATGGCGGCATCAAAGAAGCTGATGTCGGTCAAGCGTGACTGGCGCGAGAGGGACGTACGGGTTGTTCTGTCGGCGCTGATTATCGCGGTCGCCACGGTTGCTACCATTGCGTTGTTCGCCAGCCAGTTGCAGCGCACCCTGGTGTCGTCCGCCAGTTCCTTCCTGGCGGCGGATCGTCAGTTGGAAGCGGAGAATGGCCGCCCCGTCCCCGAGGCCTGGATGCAGGAAGCCGAACAGCGGGGCCTCGAAACCGCCCGTATGATCGAGTTTTCCACCATGGTTTATGGCGCCGACAATTTCCAGTTGGTGTCGATCAAGGCAGTCAACAACGAATACCCGCTGCGTGGGCAGGTTGAGTACCAGGAGGGTGTCGATGCTCCCAGGCAGACAGTCAGCCATGGGCCCGGGCCCGGAGAAGTATGGATAAATCCCCGCCTGTTACGGTTACTTGAACTGGAACTTGGTGACAGCCTGGAGGTGGGCAATCGGGAGCTCACTGTCTCCGGATTGCTGGTTCGCGAGCCCGATGGCGGATTCCGCATGTCATCCCTGGCACCGAGGGTGATGATGCATGTGGATGATGTGGAGTCCACCGAGGTTATACAGGAAGGCAGCCGGGTAGAGTATGTGTACCTGTTTGCCGGTGAAGAGTCGGCCCTCAACGACTATTACAGCTGGCTGCAACCCCGGCTGGAACCCAGCCATGAGTGGGAGGGAGTGCGCGATGGCGAAACCTTCTCCCGGTCCCTTGAGCGGGCAGAACGCTTTCTGCTGCTGGGTGGCAGCCTGGCGGTGATGCTGGCGGCGGTTGCCGTTGCGGTGGCCAGCCGCCAGTATGCGCTGTCCCAGAGGGATACCGTGGCGCTGCTGAAAACCCTGGGCGTGAGCAGTAAGGGGATTGGCCGTCTGTATATCCGGCGCCTGGGCCTGTGGGGCATCGTTGGCGCCGTCGGCGGGCTGCTGGTGGCCTTGCCCCTGTACTGGCTGCTGTCCAGCGTACTCGGCGATGTGCTGGAGCGGCAGATCGATTATCAGCTCGACCCCAACGCCCTGGCACCGGCGCTTCTGACGGCCCTGGTGTCGCTGTTTGCATTTGCCTATCCTCCGATTCGAAGACTGCGTAACGTGCCAGCCATGCGGGTGTTACGAAGCCAGCCCGGAGAGTCCGGCCGTGAAGCGATTCCTGACCTGATCATTGCGGTAGTGGCAATATTCGGCCTGGTGTGGATGTACGCCCGGGAAATCTCCCTGGTATTGTCGCTGCTGGGTGGCCTTGCGTTGTTGCTGGGCACTCTCGGGTTGCTGGGGTGGCTGATGGTCAGCATCCTGCGCAGGATCAGTGGCGGTGGCAACGCCTGGAGGCTTGCGCTGGTCGGGCTTTATCGTCATCGCCGCGCAAGCCTGTCGCAGATGGCCGTGTTTGCCATGACTCTGATGCTGGCGGCGACACTGATCCTGGTCAGGACCTCGTTGCTGGACGACTGGCAGGCGCAGTTACCGGAGGATACCCCCAACCACTTCCTGATCAACATCTCACCCCAGGCGGTCGATGAGGTGGACGAGTTCTGGTCAGAGCGGGGGCATCCGCTGGAGCAGCTGTATCCTATGGTCCGCGGCCGGCTAACGGAGTTGAATGGCCAACCGGTAAAAGAAGCTGTAACCAAGGAAGAAGGGGTAGGGGCACTGAACAGGGAGTTGAACCTGACCTGGATGGGCGAGTTGCCCGAAGACAATGAGATTGTGGCAGGGGAGTGGTTCGAAGAGGGCCAGACAGACGGTGTGTCCATCGAGGCGGAGCTGGCCGGCAATCTCGGGGTCAATGTCGGCGATGAGCTCGGCTTCACCATTGGTTCGGACAAGGTGACGGAGACCGTCACCAGTATTCGCACGGTTCAGTGGGACAGCATGAAACCCAATTTCTACATGGCCTTTCCACCGGGTGGTAGCCTGGAGGAAATGCCGGCTACCTGGATTACTGCATTTTTCCTCCCCTCCGATATGAAGGGGCAACTGAATGAATTTTCCCGCCAGTTCCCGACGGTTTCCGTGCTGGAAATTGACCATGTCATTGAGCGAATACAGGAAATCGTGCGCCAGGTGACCCAGGCTATTGAAGCGATACTGGCACTCATTCTGGCGGCGGCCCTGGTTGTCATGGCGGCGGTGGTCAGCGCCACCATGCAGGATCGGCAGCGCGAAGGGGCCCTGTTAAGAACTCTGGGTGGCAGGCAGTCGCTTCTGGTACGAAGCACCATGCTGGAGTTTGCCCTGTTGGGCTTCTTTGCCGGCATCCTGGGTGTTGCCGCCGCAGAAGGCGCTGTATGGGCTCTGCAGTTCAGGATGTTCGAAGGGGAGTTCCGCTGGCACTGGCAGGCCATTCTGCCCATTCCACTGCTCAGTGCCCTGGTATTGGCGTTGTTTGGTCGCTGGCAGCTGAAGCCGGTATTGAGCGTGTCGCCAATGTTGCTGCTCAGGCGCCTGGAATAGCGCTGCGGTGTGCGGGAGCTTACCGGTACCGGGACAGAATCTCGTCCAGTTCGCCGTTCTCCCGCATGACTTCAAGTTCGCTGTTAAAGGATTCGGCAAAGTCTGCCCAGTCCTTTCTCAGCATCAATCGAAAACCATACTCGCTCAACTTCTTGGGGATGGTGCGGAATTCATCCTGCAAGCCTTCGTTCAGCAGAATCCACTTGCCTACCAGTCGGTCTGCAATGGCGGCGTGCATGTCCTCGCCATGGAGCACGTATTTGAACATGTCTTTATCGCGGGAAACGTCAAAGCGCTGTATCTTCCCAGACTCGAGGTGCGGTTCCAGCGCCGGGTAGTGATAGCCCAGATGTGTTACAAGTGTGCGTGAGAAAAGATCCTCGGGCACTTCAAATTGCAGGTCCGAGTCTTTGGGTACGAATAACACCTCCTCGATATCCACCACCGGATCGGTAAAAGCGAACTCGTCGGGGTTGGCTGTCCACTCTTTTGCCCGGGTCGTGCCGTCGATATAGCCTTCCAGAAGCATCTGGTCCACGCGCTTGCGGGGAATCTTTTCCGGAATCACTTTGTAGTCCAGCCGCTTTGCTATCTCGGTGACCACATCCCACATGATGCCGGACTGCGTTTCGTCCTTGTTGATCAGGTAAGGCGGGTAGCCATTGGGTGAGACGTTGAACCGGAAAACCCGTTCTGCATCTTCAGGGGCAGTACCATCTTCAG
>CAZFPG010000183.1:0-1253 GCA_964521055.1 uncultured Marinobacter sp. | reverse complement strand
CATCTTCAGGGGCAGTACCATCTTCAGTGGCGAGTGCGACGGTTCCGAGCAGGGAGGAGAATGCCAGAGTCAGGGAGGCAATGGCAGCCGGCAGGCGCCGGGTGGATGATGCGTTGCGCATAGGTGCGAGGCTCTGATCTCATAAAAAAAGAGTTAACCCGGCTACATCCCTGCCAGCGAGAGAGAATTGTCACTTTTTCCTGTTATGATTTCAATGATCTGAATGGAATGTTTTGTTGCAAAGCGTTGCGGTCGCTGTCGTGGGTAAAGCCCGGACATCCCTTGGATACAGGATGCGCGGGCTGTCCGGCTCAGGACCAGGCCCGCTTCAGAACCGCCCGGGCATCTTCCAGTGAGACTTCTTTCGGATTGAACATCATGGACCCGTCATCCATGGCCAGTTCGGCAATGGTATCCAGTTGATGCTCTTCCACACTGCCGGTTTCTTTCAGGGTGCGTGGCAGTTTGCAGCGCTTGAAAAGTTCATCACGCAGCTTGCGAATCGCCGAAATACTGGCCTCCGCACGGCGGCTGGCCGGTGTGGCGGAATACACTTCCGGGCCCTCAAGGGAGAGTAGAAGTTCGCCAAGCGGCCCACGGATGGACTCCAGGTTGTATTCCAGCACGTAAGGCAGGTACAGGCTCATGCACAGCCCATGGGGCAGATGACAGATGGCGCCTGTAGCGTGGCCCAGGGCATGCACAAGACCGACCATGGAGTTGGAGAAGGCAATGCCGGCCATGGTGGAAGCTTGCGCCAGCTCCAGCCGGTTATCGCTGTCTTTCGGGTTGTCCATGACCTTCAGCAGCGAGGTGCTGATCTTCTTGACAGCCGCTGTTGCATAGGCATCGCTCAGGGGGTTCTTGGCCAGGCAGGTAAAGGCTTCCGTGGCATGTGTCATGGCGTCCATGGCAGTGGCCGCGGTGATGTGCGGCGGCAGTGTCAGGGTCATTCTCGGGTCGATTACCGCCGCGTTGGGCAGCAGGAATGATGACGAAAATGGCAGTTTTACTGACTTGGCCGTATCGGTAATCACCGCAACGGAGGTGACTTCAGACCCGGTACCGGCGGTAGTCGGAACCACCAGGAACGGTTTCAGCGGGTGTTTGATGATGCCCGCGCCACTGTATTCGGCAATGTTGTCACCACCTTCCGATACCAGGATATTCACGGCCTTGGCGGTATCGATGGCTGAGCCACCACCCACGGCAATGAGAGAGTCGCACTTTTCCCGGCGATAGATTCCCGCAAT
>CAZFPG010000182.1:0-6936 GCA_964521055.1 uncultured Marinobacter sp. | reverse complement strand
CTGAGCGTGATGGACAACGCCATCACCCTGTTCTTCCTGGTGGAAATCCTGTTCCGGTTCACCGCCTGTCCCAACAAGAAACGGTTCCTGATGGACGGCTGGAACCTGTTCGATACGCTTGTTGTTGTAGGCAGCCTGATCCCGCTGGATAACTCCGATGCGGTTCTGCTGGGCCGGTTGTTGCGGGTGTTCCGGGTTTTGCGACTGATATCGGTGGTGCCGGAACTGCGCTTCCTGATCAACTCCCTGCTCAAAGCCATTCCCCGCATGGGCTACATCGCCCTGCTGATGTTCATCATCTTCTATATCTACGCGGCCATGGGCTCCATGTTTTTTGCCAAGGTGGACGAGGAGCTTTGGGGTGATGTTGCCATAGCCATGCTCACGCTGTTCCGGGTGGCCACATTTGAGGACTGGACAGACGTCATGTACGCCACCATGGAGCAATACCCCCTCAGTTGGGTCTACTACCTGACCTTCATCTTCCTGACAGCGTTTGTATTCCTGAACATGATGATCGGGGCGATCCTGGAAGTGATGAGCGAGGAACAGAACGCCAAACAGGCACAACAGGCTCATGACGAGCGGGATGAGATTGCCCGCCAACTGCAGGCGGTTCAGGAACAGCTGAAGGAACTGACCAGACAGATGTCAGAAAAGTCCGGGGGCCACTGACCCCCGGGACTGAAGGGATCAGAAGGGTTTGGCGAGCGCCAGGTGGAAAATGGCCATGATCTGGACCAGCGCCAGCACTGCCGCAATCAACCGCACCTGCAGGCTGCGTGTTTCCTTCAAGGCAAACAGCCCGGCCACAATGTAGCCAACCAGCAGGAAGATCTTCGCCGTCAGCCAGCCGTGCACAAACGGCATCCAGGGCGTTACGAAAAGCAGGCTGATGGCGGCCACCAGCAATACCGTATCGTTGGCATGGGGAACCCAGCGCAACGGAGTCTTACGCCATTGTGGCTTGCCCACCGCATCCAGCAGCAGACGCAGGGAAAACAGCACCACCGTGAGGTAGGCTGCAAGCATATGGATGCTTTTCAGGATCAGGTAAGTGCTCATAAATTAATCCATTGGGAATCAAATCGATAGCCGCATTGTACGCAAAAGTACCGCCTGATGGGTATGTTAATCCTGAAAACATCCATCTAATATACCTTTTATATTCAGGCAGCCAGTGGAGTCATTGTCATGCAGGCTATACCCACAACAGAGACCGCAGGGGGCGCAAGCATTCGCCAGCTGTTCGGCTACCCGTTTCGCATTTTCTTCCTGTCCATGACGGTACTGGCCATGGTGGCCATCCCCGTATGGGTGCTGCAGGTCAGTGGTGCCATTGAGCTGCCGCTGGCCATGCCAGGGCTGTTCTGGCATCAGCATGAAATGCTGTTTGGCTTCCTGTCTGCCGCCATCGCCGGCTTCCTGCTGACCGCTGTCTGTGTATGGACCCAAACCGAACGAACCCATGGCTTGCGCCTGGTTCTGCTGTGGGGAGTCTGGCTGGCAGGACGCCTGTTACTGGCGTTCGGCGCGGGCCTTCCGGACTGGCTGGTTCATGGGGTCAACCTTGCCTTCCTGCCCCTGGTGATGCTGGACGCCGGCTGGCGCGTATGGCACGCCAGGCAGAAACGGCAACTGATGATTCTGGTGGTGCTCGGATTGCTCTGGCTGATGCAGATCGGCTTTGTAACCCGACTCGACCCGGCCTTCAGCTACGGCGCCCTGGTCATGGCGATGGCACTGATCAGCATCATTGGCGGTCGCATTACTCCTGCTTTCTCCGCCGGCTGGCTCCGTCAACGGGGGCTGGACGCCACGCAGGTCAGAATGGTCCCCGCCCTGGACATGGCCGTGCTGTTCAACATGGTACTGCTGATGGCATCGCTGGTTTCCGGCTGGCAAACGGCAACAGCCGTTCTTGCCATTTCCGCAGCCGTGCTGATGCTGGTACGCCTGGCAGGCTGGAAAGGCTGGCTGTTCCGCAAAGAGCCACTGCTGTGGGTACTGCACCTGTCCATCCTCTGGGTGCCGGTTGCACTGCTTCTGCTGGCCGGCTCCATTCTTGCAGGCTGGCCCACCACAGCGTGGGCCCATGCGGCCGGTACCGGTGCCGTTGGTTGTCTGATTCTGGGTGTCATTGCCCGGGTATCGCTGGGCCACACGGGTCGCCCGCTGGTTCTGCCACCGGGAATGGTTACCGCGCTTGTGATGATTCACCTGGCAGCGCTAGTGCGGGTGGTAACGGCCTTTGGCGCTATTCCCTGGCATGTGGGTATGGGTGTCAGCTCGCTGCTATGGGTGCTCGCGTTCGGCATTTTCCTGGCTCGCTACACGCGGATACTGGCGTCCCCGAGGCCTGACGGCAAGGAAGGCTGAGTCTCTGGAGAAAGCAAAAGGGGAAGAGCTGGTCAGGCGGCCAGCTCTTCTTCGGCAATTGCGCTGAAGGCTGCCCGCGCCTCGCGGAAGCGGTCAGCCGGGAAGTGAATGTGAATGCCCTCCAGTGACGCCATCAGCATTTCCAGGTGAGCGTCCCAGCCGGCACAGGAAATCGCCACACGGTGGTCGTCCGGCAACAGCAACGTCAGTTCTACTGTTGTGCCTTCCTGGTCAGGAATCAGATTCCAGCGTATCGGTCGTTGCGGTTCATTACCGGCACTCCAGGAGTATTCCAGCAACCGCTCCGGTTTGATGGCACGCACGTAGCTGTCAATCACCGAGCCACTTTGTCCAAAATCGATCTTCACCGAGCCGCCCTGCCATTGCTCAACCGTTCCCGGAGCCAGCCAGTTGGCCAGATTGGCCGGGTTGGTGAGCATTGCCCATATCTGCGCCGGGCTATGGTCTGTTCTGCGCTTCAATTTCGCGCTTACGCGGCCGTTCCTGCGGCTCAGCTCGCCCCAGGCTTTGCTTGTGGCTGACATGGCGACTCCTTGGGTGTGTCAGGATCAGCCTGAAAAATAACCAAATACCCCCGAAAACACCTTGATGACAATCAACCACGCACCGCCATTTCCCTGAAAACTGCAACCAATGGTCAATAGCCATACGGGGAATAACAGCTAAAGTATAAGAAACCATTTTGTAATAGGGATAATGGCAATATGACCCCCGATCACTTTGACAAGGCCGATCTGGAAGCCTGTGGACAAGGCACGCTTTTTCCAGGAAAGATGCGGCTGCCCATCAACGAAATGCTGATGATGGATCGTGTAACCCATTTCAGCGAAACCGGCGGACTCTATGGCAAGGGCAGCATCGTGGCCGAGCTGGACATCAACCCGGACCTGTGGTTTTTCAAGGTTCATTTTGTGGATGATCCGGTGATGCCCGGCTGCCTGGGACTGGACGCCATGTGGCAACTGGTGGGGTTTTTCCTGGCGGCAACCGGCGGTGAGGGCAAAGGCCGGGCACTGGGATGCGGCGAAGTGAAGTTTTCCGGGCAGGTACTGCCAAAAAACAAGCTGGTTCGTTATCACCTCGATATTAAACGGGTAATTCGCCGCAAGCTCACCATGGCGATTGCCGATGCCAGCATGGAAGTGGATGGCCGCGAGATTTACACCGCCAAAGACCTGAAGGTCGGCATGTTTAATTCTACGGATGACTTCTAGGAGCTGCTAAATGCGTCGTGTAGTTATTACAGGCATGGGGATTGTCTCCAGCCTCGGAACCAATCAAGGCGAAGTGACCCGGTCACTGCGTGACTCAATACCCGGCATCGGTTTCAGTCAGGATGCCAAGGACAACGGCCTGCGGAGCCATGTCTGCGGCCAGATTGACCTGAACCTGCCGGATCTGATCGACCGCAAGCTGATGCGCTTCATGTGCCCGGCTTCCGGTTATACCTACCTGGCGATGAAGGAAGCCATTGAACAGGCGGGGCTCACCGACGAACAGATCCGCGCCAATTCAACCGGCGTGATCATGGGTGCCGGTGGCGCCTCCACGGTGGAACTGATGGATGCCATCGACACCCACCGCGCCAAGGGTATCCGCCGCGTTGGCCCCTATCGGGTGCCGCGCACCATGGGCAGCGCCATTAACGCTTCCCTGGCAACCGCCTTCGGCATAACCGGCGTCAACTACGGCATCACCTCAGCGTGCGCCACCAGCGCGCACTCCATCGGCCATGCCGGTGACCTGATTGCCCTGGGCCGCCAGGACGTCATGTTCGCCGGTGGCGGCGAAGACATCCACTGGACCCTGAGCCTGATGTTTGACGCCATGGGTGCGCTGTCCACCAAGTACAATGACACCCCGGGAAGAGCATCCCGTACCTACGACAAGGACCGGGACGGCTTTGTTATCTCCGGTGGCGGCGGCGTACTGGTACTGGAAGCCCTGGAGCACGCAGAGGCACGCGGCGCCAATATCCTGGCCGAACTGGTCGGCTTCGGCGCCACCTCTGACGGCGCTGATATGGTCGCCCCCAGTGGCGAAGGCGCGATTCGCTGTATGCAGCAGGCCATGAAGAATGTGGACGGCGAGATCAGCTACATCAACACCCACGGCACCAGCACGCCCGCCGGGGATGTCACCGAGCTGAAAGCACTGAAGGAAACCTTTGGTGACAAGATACCGCCACTGAGCTCAACCAAGCCACTGTGCGGCCACGCCCTGGGTGCGGCAGGTGTGCACGAAGCCATCTACAGCCTGATCATGCAACGGGGAAACTTTATTGCCCCGTCGGCCAACATCGAAAACCTGGATGAAGGCGCCGAAGGCTACCCCATCGTGCGGGAGCGGCAGGACAACGTGGATCTGCCCCTGGTGATGAGTAACAGCTTCGGCTTTGGCGGCACCAACGGTACCCTGATCTTCAAGAAAGCCTGATATCTGAAGAAGGAAGGCACCGGGGCATGCGATTTCGCTGCCCCGGCGGCCTGAGCCCGCCTCATGCCGCCATCGAGCGGTAGGCCCCCGGCGACTTACCCATCCAGCGCTTGAACGCGCGGCTGAACGCACTGAGCTCCGAAAACCCCAGTTGTTCGGCAATTTCCACCAGCGACTTGCTACGGTCATTAAGATAGGCCAGCGCACGCTCGCGCCGGATCTCCTCCAGCAAGGCCGCGAACGTCAGGCCCTCTCGCTTCAGCCTTTTGTGAAGCGTATGCCGGCTCATGTGTAGCTGGGAGGCAACGGCTTCCACCCCCACCCGTCCACGCTCCAGATGCCCGGCAATCAACGAAGTCACTCGCGCACTGAACGGTGCTTTCGTCGCAAGGGGCTCCATCGTTTCTGATTGCATGTCTCTTGCTCCTGATATCTCAATGCAGGCAATCAACACCTGCGGACGTCAGCGTACACATGTTAGCCGAAAATAACCATATCCAGCCTTGAGCCGCATCAAGGGAAAAAGCCGAACAATGAGGCACCATGGCCACTCTGAAATCCAGAACAGCCGATGGCCTTATCCGGAGCCCCGATGCATACCCCAGAACTGCTGGCCCCTGCCGGCACCGCCGAACACCTGGAAACCGCCTTTGCCTATGGCGCCGACGCCGTCTACGCCGGACAGCCCAGGTACTCCCTGAGAGTACGGAACAACAGCTTCAAAGACATTACAGCTTTAGGCGCAGGCATCAGCCGCGTTATCCTGTCCCGGGAACTGGCCCTGGACGAAATCCGCGCCATCGACGACACCGCAGGCGACAAACCCTTCGACATGAACCTGATGAACCAACTGGAAGCCCTCTCAAACCGCGGCTATACCGAAGGCTTCCTCCGCCGCCACGTGCCCCAGGAATACCAGAACTACGAACAGGGCTCCTCCCTGAACGGCAGCCAGCAGGTGGTCGGCACTATTACTGACGTGGATGACCGATAGCTGACCATCGACGTGAAAAACAAATTCGCACCCGGCTACCCACTGGAACTGATCACACCAGCCGGCAACCTCCGGTTCTCGGCTGAAACAATGGAGAACCGGAATGGTGAATCCATGGGTTATGCCCCAGGCAGCGGCCATGTCGTCCGTATCCCGAAGCCTGAGCGGCTTCCTAAATCCCTCAATCACTCTTTCCTGACCCGCATCCTGCCAACCGGCGAGTAGCAATTAGTCGAAGGCGCCAGGTGGATCTGGCTCCAGAAAACCACCGGTCTGCTGGCGAATAGGAGTGAGCTGAAAGCGCTGGGCGGGTTTACCTCTCAAAACCGTGCATTGCCAGGGATGGCAATGCCGAGCCCCCAGGGATGGGTTTACGGCGTGTTTTGGGAGGAAGCCCCGCCTGACGCCAACCTCCACGCCATTCAGTCCTGTAAAGAGAGCCTGACTATCGGCATGATTGCTACCCCCTTAGTGCCCCAACGACTGATTAAGGTATAATCACGACACGCGCAATTTAATACCTGACTATTTTACTCTGGTATTGTATACTCGCTCACCAGAAGAAACGGATTTTGCTCTTGGTTATCAACAGGGCAACGCCAAATCCGTCATCCAAAAACCGATTGCAGGGCGTACTCATTAGTTGGGCGACCACTGCAACGCCGAAAGTTTTACATCCGCCCGGCGGCCAGCAAATGCGGCCACCGGCGACACCAGGGGCTGCAAAGCCCGAGATGAGAGAATACGGAGCGACGATCATGGCGACCACCGACAAAGAGGTGAACGAGCTGATCAAACGGGAATACGAACACGGATTCGTAACAGACATCGAATCCGACACGTTCGAACCCGGCCTGAACGAAGACGTCATTGCCCGCCTTTCCGGCATCAAGAAAGAGCCGGAGTGGATGCTGGAATGGCGCCTGAAAGCCTACCGTCGCTGGCTGGAAATGGACGAGCCGGACTGGGCCCACGTGGGTTATCCCAAGATCGACTACAACTCGATCTCCTACTACTCCGCGCCCAAGCGCCCGGAAGACATGCCCCAGAGCCTGGACGAAGTGGACCCGGAGCTGCTCAGAACCTACGAGAAGCTGGGCATTCCC
>CAZFPG010000181.1:0-6952 GCA_964521055.1 uncultured Marinobacter sp. | reverse complement strand
CCCCTCCATCGAGGCGTCGACGCTGTCGCCGACCCAGTTGCCCTTCACCGCGGATGGCCGCGCCAGAAACCAGTGGCACACGGGCTGCAACACAGGCACGATTCAGTGCGAAGCGGGTATTGAAATTGTCAGTACAGTCAACCACCAGACTGACAGAATCTACCTGACGCTGTAGCTCGTCCCCTTCAAGCCGCTCAGTCAATGCAGTCACTGACACTTCCGGGTTTATGCGGCGCACACGTTCGGCCAGACTTTCAGCTTTGGATTCACCGATATCGGACTGTTCGAACGCTATCTGGCGTTGCAGGTTGGCAATTTCCACGGTGTCGTCGTCGACCAGAGCCAGGTGTCCGACACCGGCCGCCCCTAAATACAGAGCAACCGGGCAACCCAGGCCACCGGAGCCAACCACCAGCACCCTCGCGGACTTCAGCCTGGTCTGGCCGGCGATGTCGAATCGGGGCATCAGTATCTGGCGACTGTAGCGCAGCAGTTCTTCATCATTCAGCATGATGCTTTCTCCCAAGGGTAAGTCGGTCACGACGGCCGTAGTCCTGGCGGGTTTCTACGCTGGTGAAGCCGGCTTCTGCAAAAAGCCGCTGCACCGCCGCGCCTTGCTTATAGCCATGTTCCAGTATCAGCCAGCCACCCGGTGAGAGCCAGGCCGGGGCCTCAGCGGTTATCCGCCGGATATCTTCCAGGCCATCGTTTCCGGCCACCAGGGCCGAGGCCGGCTCGAAACGCACATCCCCTTCGCCCAGATGAACGTCATCACCCGCAATGTATGGGGGGTTGGAAACAATCAGATCAAAAACAGCAGGCGGTAACTCCGCAAACCAGTTGCTTTGCAGCACAGTTACCGGCAGGCCCAGGCGGTTCGCATTTCCGGTTGCCAGTTCCACCGCTTCGGTAACCGCATCAGATGCAGAAACCTGCCAGCCGGGC
This sequence comes from uncultured Marinobacter sp., assembly GCA_964521055.1. Lineage (GTDB taxonomy): Bacteria > Pseudomonadota > Gammaproteobacteria > Pseudomonadales > Oleiphilaceae > Marinobacter. The sequence goes on along the minus strand of CAZFPG010000181.1, from coordinate 6,007 downwards.
CGTTCATTGGCCAGGGCCAGCGCGATAGCCCCCGTGCCGGTTCCAAGATCCAGCACATTGGCGTTTTCCGGCAACTCCAACATCAAGGCGGCTTCCACCAGGCATTCGGTGTCCGGCCGGGGAATGAGTGTGGACGGGTTAACCTTCAGCGGCAGCGACCAGAATTCCTGTTCACCCAGCAGGTGTGCCACCGGATGGCCCGCACAGCGTTGATCCACAAGGGCACAGAACCGGGCTACGTCAGCAACATCCACCTCTCGCTCGGGCCAGGCCCGAAAACTGGTCCGGGACCAGCCGGTCACATAACTGAGCAACAGCTCGGCATCCAGGCGCGGGGTATCGCCACCGATGAGCTCAACGGCGTCTTTCAGCAACGCCTCACAGGATAAAGGTGCGTCACTCATCAGCCAGGGAGGCCAGGAGGTCGGCCTGATGTTCCTGCTGCAGGGGCACGATAACGGCATCCAGGTCACCGGAGATGACTTCATCCAGCTTGTACAGGGTCAGATTGATGCGGTGGTCGGTTACCCTTCCCTGGGGGAAGTTGTAGGTACGAATGCGCTCTGACCGGTCGCCGCTTCCCACCAGGCTCTTGCGGGTGGCCGCCATGGTTTTCTGCTGGCGCTCAATCTCTTCATTCTGAAGCCGGGAAGCGAGAAAGCTCATGGCCTTGGCCCGGTTCTTATGCTGGGATCGCTCCTCCTGGCATTCCACCACGATCCCGGTGGGGATGTGAGTGATGCGAATGGCGGAATCCGTTTTGTTCACATGCTGGCCGCCAGCGCCAGAGGCGCGGAATGTATCCACCCGCAGGTCGGATTTGTTGATTTCAACTGCCTCGGTTTCGTCCGCCTCGGGCATCACGGCAACCGTGCAGGCAGACGTGTGAATGCGCCCCTGGGACTCGGTTTCCGGCACCCGTTGTACCCGGTGGGCACCGGATTCGAACTTCAGGGCACCGTAAACGGCACTGCCGGCGATGCGGGCAATGATCTCCTTGTAGCCACCGTGCTCGCCTTCGCTGGCACTGATGACTTCCACCTGCCAGCGCTGGTGTTCAGCGTAGCGCATATACATCTTGAACAGGTCGCCGGCAAAAATGGCAGCTTCGTCGCCACCAGTACCCGCGCGAATTTCCAGGAAGACGTTCTTGCCGTCGTTGGGATCCTTCGGCAACATCAGGCGCTGGAGCTCTTCATCCAGCTCTTCACTTTTCTGTTCCGCCAGGCTCAGTTCCTCTTCCGCCATGGCGCGCATGTCGGCATCACCGTCCCGGGCAAGCTCCTCGGCTTCCTTGACGTCTTCGCGTGACCGCTGCCAGGCCTGGAAGCAGTGAACGATCGGCTCGATTTCGGCGTACTCCCGGGACAGGTCCCGGAATCTATCCTGATTGGCGATGGTCTGCTGATCGCTCAACAATGCACTGACCTCCTCGAAGCGGTCAGCAAGCTGCTCAAGGCGGGACTGGATTGATGACTTCATAGTTTTTCCGGAATGATGGGCGCGTCGGCATCCAGCGCATCAAGCTGATGCAATTCTCTGAGCCATTGAGTGACTTCGGTTCTGCCCTCCGTTGTCGCCTTGCGGACCTGGATAGAAGGCTCGTGGAGCAGCTTGTTGGTCAGCCCCCGGGCCATACCCCGCAACACGGTTTCAGGGTCGGCACCGTTGCGCAGGGCACGGATGGCCTTCTCGGTTTCCGCGTCCCGCAGGGTTTCCGCCCGCTGGCGGAACTGCTTGAGGGTAGACACTGCATCAAGGGCACGCAACTGGCTGAGGAACTGCTGTACGCCGTCGGTCACCAGGTTTTCCGCTTCCCGGGCGGCCCCTTCGCGGGAACGGACATTCTCTTCAATCACCTGGCGCAAATCGTCAACGGTGTACAGATAGACATCCGCAAGGGAACTGACTTCCGGCTCGATGTCCCTGGGAACGGCAATATCCACCATGAAATAGGGGCGATGCTTGCGCTTTTTAAGGGCCCGCTCGACGGCACCCTTGCCCAGAATCGGCAGTGGGCTGGCCGTTGAAGAGATAATAATATCCACATCCGCCAGGTGGTCCGGGATATCCGACAGCAGAATACCCTTGCCACCACGGGCTTCCGCCAGCGTCTGGGCCCGTTCCAGGGTGCGATTGGCCACCAGGAAATTCCTTACTCCGGCATCCGCCAGGTGCCGGGCAACCAGTTCGATGGTCTTGCCCGCGCCGATCAGCAGGGCCTTGTTGCGGGACATATCCGCAAAGATGTGGTGTGCCATACTGACGGCGGCGTAGGCCACAGAGACCGGGTTCTCACCAATGGCTGTCTGGGTGCGCACCCGCTTTGCAACCGAGAATGTATGCTCAAACAGGCGGGACAGGAAGGCTCCGCTGGCGCCGTGCTCACGAGCCAGGGCATAGGCGTCCTTGAGCTGGCCAAGGATCTGCGGTTCACCCAGGACCATGGAATCCAGGCCAGCCGCCACCCGCATCATATGGCGTACTGCATCCGAGTCCCGATGAACATAGAGCACTTCCTCCAGGTCACCGGCCTCCATGTTATGAAACCCCGCAAGCCATCGAAGCACGGCAGGCACGCAATCGTCATCCCCCGCAAGGTACAGCTCGGTGCGGTTGCAGGTAGACAGAATAGCGGCCTCACTGGCTCCGGAGGTGGCACGCAGTTCGGCGAAAGCCTCGGCCATACGCTCGGGTGTGAACGCAACGCGCTCACGCAACTCGACCGGTGCGGTACGATGATTGATTCCGAGGGTGACCAGTGCCATATCGGGGTTAGACTGCCTTATGTCTGAAGACGGAGTTCTAGCGGTATTTTAACGACCAGGGGCCTCTGTCGCCACCCAAAACCACTGTGATATCGGGAACTGCTGACAGGTTGGGCAATATCAGGCGCTTGTGCCATCATAGAACCTCGTCTACCACGCCACATCTGAGACTGCCGCCGCGTCACTTCCGGCCAATCAGGTGCACTGTACACAGATCATGGGATGTTGCATGCAAAAGTCCGCATTACTGCTTGTTACCTGCCTGTTCGGGCTCTCCCTGTCCGGCTGCGCTTTTCTCCAGGGCGATCAGGAGCAGCAATCCGACCCGTCGTCCGAGGATGCCGAAAGCACGGAATCGTCCGCGAAAAAGGATCAGGAACCGGAAATCCGTTATGCCGATTTTGAACCGGAAGAACTCTATCTGCTCCTCTCCGGCGAGATTGCGGCTCAACGGGGCCGCTTTGACGTCACACTCGTCAACTACATGAGAGCGGCACAGCAATCCCGCGACAAGGCAGTGATCGAGAGGACAATGCGCATCGCCCAGTCACTCAACGCGGACAACGCCCAGCGAAAACTGGCCACGCTATGGCTGGAAGTGGATCCGGATAACATGCAGGCGCATCGGATCTCGGCTATCCAGGCGGTGAAAAACAACGACCTGGAAACCGCCCTGGGCCACATGGAACGCATTATGAACCTGGGGGGCGATGCCGATTTTGACAGCCTCGCCGCGATGGCCGGCAACCTGCCACCAGAGCAGCAGCAGGAACTGCTTCAGCTCTACCGGCAAATGGAACAGCGGCACCCGGATAATCCCGAGCTTCAGTACAGCATCGCACTGTTATTGAAAGTGACCGGCGAACCACAGCAGGCTCTCGACAAGCTCACCCCCCTACTGGAAGACCAACCCAACTTCCAGCCAGCACTGGTCCTCAAGGGCGACCTGCTGTACCAGACCGGTGAAAAGCGCCAGGCGCTGGACCACCTGTTGCGTAACACCCGGCGCTTCCCCGACAACCGTCAGATGGGCACGCTCTATGGCCGCATGCTGATCGGGGAAAACGAGTTGCAGGCCGCCCAGGACGAATTCAGCAGGCTGGTCAGGCGTTTTCCCGACGTGCCCGGCCTGCGTCTTTCCCACGCTCTGGTGGCGCTTGAAAACGGCCAGACCGCCCTGGCAGAGGAAGAGCTGACACGGCTGATCGAGCAGGGCCATCACACCGATGAAGCCCACTACTATCTGGGCCGGATTGCCGACGAAGAGAAAGACACTGAGCAGGCTATCGGCTATTACAACAATGTGGAAAAAGGCAACTACTACTTCCCGGCCCTGGCGCGGGCCAGCGAACTCATGGCGGAACAGGGCGAGCTTGACGAGGCACTGGCAGCCATAAGGGAACTGAGGGACAACAATCCCGAGCAGGAGGAAAACTTCCACCTGCTGGAGATCAATCTGCTGCTGGACAGGGAGGCGAACGAGCAGGCACTTGAAGCGGCCAACAAGGCCCTGGAAAGCTACCCTGACAATATCCGCATCCGCTACGCCCGGGCCATGCTGCTGGACTCCCTGGACCAACCGGAGCAGGCTGAGGCGGACCTGAGACAGATCATCGACGAACAGCCGCAGAATGCTGTCGCGCTCAATGCCCTGGGCTACATTATCACCACCCGCTCGGATCGTTACGACGAAGCCCGTGATTACATTGAACGCGCACTGGAGATCGACCCGGGAAACCCCGCCATCCTCGACAGCATGGGCTGGGTGCTTTATCAGCAGGGCGAAACCGAAGAGGCGCTTGACTACCTGTCCCGCGCCTGGGAAGCCTATGCCGACCCCGAAGTGGCGGCCCATTTCGGTGAGGTACTCTGGACAACCGGCGAGCAGGAGCAGGCCCGTATTATCTGGGAGGAAGGCTTCGAACAGGACCCGGATCACCCGATACTGATCGAAACCGTTGAGAGGCTGACCGGGGAGCAATCCCTGTGAGATTGCCTTCCATTGCCCTCGCATTCGCCACCCTGATACTGGGCGGCTGCACCTCCCTTCAGGTTGACCCATTGCCCGAAGGCCTGACCGAGCAACCACCGGCGGGCTGGACCGAAAACCGCGCCCGCCTGGAACAGTTCCGGCAATGGGAGCTCAGCGGCAAACTCGCCGTCAAGCAGCCTACCGACAGCGGCACCGCGGTGATCAATTACTGGAAACAGGATCAGGAGGCCTACGAACTGGAGCTGTCCTCATCCTTTCTGGGCATGGGCCGCACCACCCTTGAGGGCGTGCCGGGTTTCATGGAACTCACGCTGCCAGGTGGCGACCAGTATCAGTCCGGCGACCCGGAAGCACTGATTGAAGCCGCCACTGGCTGGCAACTGCCCATCAACAGCCTGACCTGGTGGATTCGGGGGCTACCTGGCCCCGATGGTGATTTCAGGCTGTTCTTCGACGATCAGGACCGGCTGGCCGTTATTCGCCAGCAGGGCTGGGAAATCCGCTATGACCGCTGGGAAACGTTTATCGACGACCACCCCCCGCTCCCTGCCCGGGTAACCGCCGTGAAGGACGAGAAGCGCGTAAGGCTGGTGATAAGCAACTGGCGCGAGAGTAATGGAGACACCCAGTGAACACTCTGGTACTGCCCTCCCCGGCCAAGCTTAATCTGTTCCTCCACATCCTGGGCCAACGACCGGATGGCTACCACGAACTGCAGACGCTGTTTCAGTTCCTGGATTATGGCGACACCATCACCCTGACGCCTCGCACCGACAACCGGATCGAGCTGGAACAATCCGTACCCGGCGTGCCCGATGAAGACAACCTGGTCATTCGCGCCGCACGCCAACTCGCCGCGACCACAAGCAATGCGGTAACCGGTGTGAGCATTGCCATCGACAAACGCCTACCCATGGGCGGAGGCCTGGGCGGCGGCAGCTCCAATGCAGCCACCACACTGCTGGGGCTCAACCACCTCTGGGGCCTGAACCGCTCACTGGACCAGTTGGCGGAGCTGGGCCTGGCCCTGGGCGCCGACGTACCTGTCTTCGTTCACGGTCACTCTGCCTGGGGCGAAGGGGTGGGTGAACGGCTGACCGACGCCCACCCTCCTGAAGACTGGTTTCTGGTTATAAAACCACCATGCGATATAAGCACCAAGGAGATTTTTTCAGAGCAAGGGTTGACAAGATGGCCGATGGTCATGGCGTTGGAGGAGATGACACCGAGAGCGTCTTTCGGCTGA
>CAZFPG010000180.1:0-6995 GCA_964521055.1 uncultured Marinobacter sp. | reverse complement strand
CGTGAGTATTATTGATGTCAGGGGAAGAACCAGCGTAACGGATTACATGGTGCTGGCTTCCGGAACCTCCAACCGGCACGTGAAATCCCTGGCGGATTCGGTGTTGTCGGAAGCAAAGGATCAGGGGGTCAGGGCCAGCAACGTGGAAGGAGCCAACGCCAGCGACTGGATTCTGGTTGATCTTGGTGACGTGGTCGTCCATGTCATGATGCCGGCAACCCGTGAATTTTATGATCTTGAGCGCCTGTGGCGTGATGCCCCGGATCTGGGTGTTGCAGGTAGCGAGTAGTCATGCGGTTACGTCTGGTCTGTGTAGGGCAGAAAATGCCCGACTGGGTCAGCCAGGGGTACAACGAGTACGCACGTCGGATGCCGCCGGAACTGCCTGTTGAGCTGGTTGAAATCCCCATGGCTCACCGTGGTAAAAATCCGGACATCCCCCGCCTGATGCAAAGGGAGGCGGATGCGGTACTTGCTGCTGTGGGGCCTCGTGACCGTGTCATCGCCCTGGAAGTAGGGGGCCGCACCTGGTCCACCGAGAAACTCGCCAGTCAGCTCGAAAACTGGCAGCAGGACGGCAGGGACGTCAGCTTCCTTGTCGGCGGCCCGGATGGCCTTGCCGACACCTGTCGGGCCAGGGCTGATCAGTTATGGTCACTGTCACCTCTGACTCTGCCGCATCCACTGGTGCGTATTCTTCTTGCCGAGCAGTTGTACCGAGCCTGGTCTGTCACCCGCAACCACCCATACCACCGGGCCTAGGAAACCGATATGCCCTGGGGAGAATTCAAGGATATTGCAGCCGAGCGGCGCCTGTTCCAGCGTCGGGCCACGGTAATGCTATTACTGGTGGTCACGCTACTGGGGATGCTGATTGCCAGGATGTATCAGTTGCAGGTGGTTGAGCACGATATCTACACCACCCTGTCGGACAAGAACCGCGTTCAGGTTCAGTCGGTGGCGCCTCCGCGGGGGTTGATATATGACCGTAACGATGTGCTGCTTGCCGAGAACCGTCCGGTTTTCAGCGTGACCCTGGTACCCGAGCGTGTCGGCAATATGGAGCAAACGCTTGCCAAACTGCAGGGCATGCTGAATGTATCCGAGGAGGACATGGAGCGGTTCCGGCGGCGTCTGATGGAGCCCCGGCGGCCGTTCCAGGAGCTGCCCCTGCGGTATGATCTGGACGAGCAGGAAATTGCCCGGCTCGCTGTCCATCGCCACGAACTGCCCGGCGTTGAGGTGTCCGCGGAGCTGGTTCGCTACTACCCCCATAGTGAGTTGACGGCCCATGCCCTGGGCTATGTGGGCAGGATTAACCGGCAGGAATTGCAGCGAATCGACCCGATTAACTATGACGGTACCAACTACATCGGCAAATCCGGTGTTGAGCGTTTCTATGAAAAGCTTCTGCACGGTCGGGTTGGCTACCAGCATGTGGAAACCAATGCCCGGGGCAGAACGCTGCGAGTGCTGGAGCGCCAGAACCCGGTGCCGGGAGAGGATATTGGTCTGCATATGGACCTGCGGCTGCAACGCCTGGCCCATGAATTACTGGATGGCCGCCGCGGCGCCATTGTGGCGGTAGAGCCATCCACCGGAGGGCTATTGGCCCTGGCCAGCGTGCCGGGTTTCGATGCCAACAAGTTTGTTACCGGAATTAGCAGTGACGAATACCGGGAACTGAGCACCAGTATCGACATGCCACTGTTCAATCGGGCGTTGCGTGGTCAGTATCCGCCAGGATCCACTATCAAACCCATGATGGCAGTGGCTGCCCTGGACAGCGGGGTAACTACCCGGGAAAAAGAAATCTGGGACCCAGGCTACTTTCAACTGAGGGAAGGTGGGCGTCGTTTTCGAAACTGGAAACGCGCGGGCCACGGTTGGGTCAATCTGATGGATTCGGTGGCTCAATCCACGGACACCTACTTTTACCAGATGGGTGTTGAAATGGGGGTGGATACGATGAACCACTACCTGTCGGCGTTCGGCTTTGGTGAAGATGCAACCCTGGACGTCGCAGGGGCCCTGAGTGGGCTGCTTCCCTCCAGGGACTGGAAGCGGGCTGTCCACAATGAGCCATGGTACCCCGGGGACTCCGTGAACATGAGTATCGGACAGGGTTATATGCTGGCAACCCCGCTCCAACTGGCAACCGCCACATCGGTTATCGCCAACCGGGGTAACTGGGCAGAGCCGCGGCTATTGAGAGATATCAAGGGCGACCGCTCGATTGAGGACGTGTTGCCCACCGGTGAGCATCAGTCAATCGAGCTCAAGAACCCGGGCGATTGGGAATTTGTTGTGGATACCATGGCTGAAGTGATGCACGGCAGCAAAGGTACGGCCCGTGGCGCAGCCCGCGGCGCTCCCTATCGCATGGCTGGAAAGACCGGGACCGCCCAGGTGTTCAGCCTGGCAGAGGACGAAGAGTACGATGAAGAAGAAGTCCGCGAGCGTTTGAGGGATCACGCCCTGTTTGTGGGCTTTGCGCCAGTGGATGATCCCAAGATTGCCGTGGCCGTGATTGTGGAAAATGGCGGCAGCGGCAGTGGCACTGCGGCGCCCGTGGCCAGGGCATTATTCGATGCCTGGCTACTGGGCTTTCCGAAAGAGGGAGAGGCGCTGGTTGTGGGTGCATCCGAAGGGGACTCTCACTGATGGCAGCGGGAAACATGTTTACCGGGTCAGCACGCCATTCATTATCCGGGCCCCGGGGGCTCTGGTCTGTACTGCATATTGACCCCATCCTGATGTTTCTTCTGCTTGCGCTTATTAGTGGTGGTCTGGTGGTGCTCTACAGTGGAGCCGATCAGAACATCGCAGTGGTCAAGGCCCAGGCTATCCGTATGGGGGTCGCCCTGGTGGTGATGCTGGTCTTTGCCCAGCTTGATCCGTCCGTATTCAGGCGCTGGTCGCCGTGGTTGTTTGCGGTGGGCCTTGTCGGTCTGGCTGCGGTACTGCTGGTAGGTGTCGGGGCCAAGGGGGCGCAACGCTGGCTGGCCATCCCGGGGTTGCCACGCTTTCAGCCGTCGGAGCTTATGAAGCTGGTGGTGCCGATGATGGCAGCCTGGTATCTGTCGCGTCATTACCTGCCACCACGTATTCGCCATGTTGCGGTGGCGCTGCTGATCGCCCTGGTTCCCATGGCAATGATTGTCCTCCAGCCGGATCTGGGCACCTCTCTGCTGGTAGGAGCAGCGGGTATTTTCGTGGTGTTTTTCGCGGGTATCAGCTGGCGGTTGATCGGGGCTTTTTTTGCCATGGTGTCTGTAGCAGCGCCACTGATGTGGTTCTTCGTCATGCGGGAATACCAGAAACAGCGGGTGCTGACCCTGCTTGATCCGCAGAGTGATCCGCTTGGTGCAGGCTGGAATATTATTCAGTCCAAAACCGCGATCGGGTCGGGCGGAATGGATGGCAAAGGCTGGCTTCAGGGAACGCAGTCCCACCTGGAATTCCTGCCTGAAAGCCACACCGATTTTATCGTGGCGGTACTGGCAGAGGAATTCGGCTTTATCGGTATGCTGGCGCTGCTGGTGCTTTACCTGTTGATTATCCTGCGTTGCCTGTATATTGCCGCTACCGCCCAGGACTCCTTCAGTCGCTTGCTGGCCGGGGCGCTGACCATGACATTTTTCATCTACGTGTTTGTCAATGTGGGCATGGTCAGCGGTCTGCTGCCGGTGGTTGGTGTCCCGTTGCCGCTCGTCAGCTATGGGGGAACGTCCAGCGTTACGCTTATGGCTGCGTTCGGAGTGCTTATGTCCATACAGACCCACAGAAGGATGATCAGTGCATGATGGTGCCAGGGCCACCATGGACAGCGGGTAATGGTTGCTTTGCAGGTCGTCATGGTAGTCTTGGCGGCCTCGTCCTCGCAGGGAGTCTCATGAAAGCAGTCATAAAAAGGGTGCGTAGCAGACTGGTCACGGCGGTGTTTCTGCTCCTGCCCGCGCTGGCAGCGGCGCAGTATGACACAAGTCCTGATGGTCAGGCCTTTGTTCGCGAGATGGTAGAGCGTTATGGCTTCGAGGCCAGTCGGGTCAAAGCGTTACTGGCAAAAGCCGAGCGCAGGGATTCGATTCTGGATGCCATCAGCCGGCCGGCGGAGAAGACACTGGAATGGCACCAGTACCGCAAGATTTTTATCCGTCCGGAACGCGTGGACCAGGGTGTTGAATTTCTCCGGCAATACCGGGATGCATTTGACAGGGCCGAAAAAGAGTACGGGGTGCCGGCATCCGTCATCGCTGCGATCATTGGCGTGGAAACCTGGTATGGCACCTACAAGGGTAAGCACAGGGTCCTGGATGCGTTGGCCACCCTGGCATTCGATTATCCTCCGAGGAGCCGTTTTTTCCGCAGTGAGCTGGCACAGTATCTCCTTATGACCCGCGAGCAGGGTTTTGATCCGGAGGCGCTCACTGGCTCCTATGCCGGAGCGATGGGTTATGGCCAGTTTATCTCCAGTAGTTACCGGCACTACGCCATTGATTTTGATGATGACGGTGTAATCGACATCCTGGATAACCCTGTTGACGCTATTGGTAGTGTGGCAAATTATTTCAGTGCCCATCACTGGAAGCCGGGGGAGCCGATTGCAGAGCGGGTACAGAACAGCCTGCCGGCGGACTCGCCGTTGCTGACGGGGGAACTGAAGCCGAATCTGGTAGTCAATGATTACCGGCAGGCCGGGCTGAAGCCCAGAGCTGACGTGGCCAGTGATGCGAAGGCCCGGGCAATCAGTCTCGCTGGCGCCGATGGGCCGGAGCTATGGCTGACGTACCATAACTTTTACGTGATAACCCGCTACAATCACAGTCATCTGTATGCCATGGCCGTGTTCCAGTTGGCCGATGCGCTGAGCGAGAAGGCAGGCCGGGCAGAACAACAAGACGAAGTGAGTGATAACTCTTGATGACACGTTATTTGCTACTGGCTGTTACGGGTGCACTGATTCTGGCTGGATGTGCTTCATCGCCGGAACCGGATCACTCCTCCAGGTATACCATGAGCCAGGACAGGGCGCCTGCGGGGAGTTTCGATGTGTCGGGCCTGCAGGATGCCAGGCCCCGTTACGAAGAACCCCGCGGAGCAGGTAACAAGTCCCCGTACAAGGTATGGGGCAAGGAATACCGGGTCAGGGATAGCAATGACGGTTACGTACAGCGGGGCACGGCCAGCTGGTATGGGGAAAAGTTTCACGGCCACAAGACCTCCAACGGAGAGGTTTTTGACATGTATGAGATGTCGGCGGCTCACAAGAGCCTGAGAATTCCAGGCTACGCCCGGGTTACCAACCTTGATAACGGCCGTTCCGTGATTGTGAGAGTGAACGACCGTGGTCCTTTTCATGGTGATCGCCTGATTGACCTTTCCTATGCGGCCGCCAAGAAACTGGGTTATCAGGGCAAGGGCACCGCAAGGGTGGAGGTGGCCGCCATTACCGTAAAGAAGGATGGCTCGATGACCCTGGCGGGCAAAGCGTTTTCCGGCCAGCAGACCCCGTTACCAGCCGAGCGCCTGGCGGAATCCGGTGGCGGCGAGAAGGCGCTGTTCGTCCAGTTGGGTTCTTTCAGCCAGCGCAGTCCCGCTGAGGTACTGCTCAAGCGCGCTCGGGAGGCGATCGGCGATCCCATGAGAGTGCGGGAGGTAACGACAGCTTCCGGCCGCTTTCACCGGGTGCAGGCAGGGCCTTTCAGTGATGAAGATGAAGCGCTCAGAACCCAGAACCTGCTTGAAAACCAAGGATTCGGCCAGTCAATATTGCTGACCGATACTCACTGAACCAGTCACCCACATGAAATTGAATGGACCCATGGCAATAAACAATGTAATCCGCGCCTGTACCGCTGTACTCATACTGGCCCTGCTGACGGCACTGCCGGTTGCGGCGCAGTCTGTGCTGATCCCGTCGCCGCCCCAGATCGCCGCGAGTTCCTACATCCTGATGGATCCTCTGTCCGGGCGGATCATCATGGAGGAAAACAGCCACGAACGTTTGCCGCCGGCCAGCCTGACCAAGATGATGACGGCCTATATCGTTGAGCGTGAGCTGGACGAGGGCAGGATTGCCATGTCTGACATGGTACCCATCAGCGTTGAAGCGTGGCGTACCGAGGGTTCGCGCACTTTTGTCCAGGAGGGGACACAGGTACCGGTGGAGGACCTGCTGAAGGGTGTGATTATCCAGTCGGGTAACGATGCTTCCGTTGCGCTGGCGGAGTTTGTTGCCGGCAGCGAGGACGCCTTCGTTGATATCATGAACCAGCAGGCAAAAATCCTTGGTATGAAGGACACCAGTTTCGCCAATTCCACTGGTTTGCCGTCACCCGACAATTTTTCAACAGCCTATGATCTGGCATTGCTGGCCAAGGCCATCATCAATGATTACCCGGAAAATTACCCACTTTATGCGGAAAAGCATTTCACATTCAATAACATACGTCAGCCTAACCGGAACAGCCTGTTGTGGCGCGACGACAGTGTCGACGGCCTGAAAACCGGCCACACCGAAGAGGCGGGCTACTGCCTGGTGGCGTCGGCCAAGCGTAATGACACCCGTATGATCGCGGTGGTTATGGGCACGAGCAGCCCCGCTTCCCGGGCGCAGGAAATCCAGAAAATGCTCAACTACGGGTTCCGTTATTACCAGACAGAGCGTCTGTTCCGTAACGGCCAGGAACTGCTGGAAGCCCGGGTATGGGGTGGTGAAAGCGACAGCCTGTCAGTTGGCCTCATGGAGGATATCCACGTAACGATTCCCCGGGGTTCCCGTGACTCACTGGATTCCACGGTGGAGCTGGACTCAGTCATCAAGGCCCCGGTGTCCAAGGGTGATGAACTCGGGCGGGTGACGGTGAAGCTGGACGACGAAGTAGTGGTCGATCAACCGGTGCTGGCCCTCGGTGACGTCCCCGAAGGCGGGCTGTTCAAGCGTATCTGGGACGCGATCAAGCTATTCTTTATGCAGTTGTTCGAATAAGGGC
>CAZFPG010000179.1:0-7004 GCA_964521055.1 uncultured Marinobacter sp. | reverse complement strand
GACACAGGGGCACCGGAGGGGAGCCGCGGGAGGACTGCCTTTGCAGCGATAATAAACCCACGCACTGATCTGAAAAGAATAAAAATATGCCCGTTATTGAAAATTCGTATAAAAAATACGGCGGTTTATAAAGTGTTGTAAGTAACCCGCTAATTTATTGCACATTTTGGACAGGAAACCAAGTTACCCGCATGTTGTATTTGTTACTGCCAGAAACACCCGGAATGGGCAAAAAGTAACACTCCGTCTCGATAGACCTGTGAACAGTATCGCAAATCGCGGCGGAATCCGGCCTCCCGGGAAGTAATTGTCAGGCGGTGTTTTTTCTTCCTGCCCACTCTACCGCCAGTACCAGCGACAGACCCAGCAAAGCGCAGATTACCGCCAACACCAGTTGTGGATCCTGCCCCGTTATCTCAGCATAGCCCAGCGGGCTGGTACTCGCCTCGTTGAGAGGAACCCGTTCACCAGCACTGTTGGTCCGCCAGCTCAACGTCTCCTTCCATGGCCACACCTTGTTCAGTGCTCCCACCATGAACCCCGTCAGCAAGGCCAGGACCAGATCATGGTAACGCCTGAACGCCCAGGTAATGAGCCTGGCGACAGACAGCAGCCCCACCAGGCACCCGCCGACAAAGATCAGAAGCGTGCCGATATCCAGTGCCCTTATGGCGTCCAGTACCGGCACGTACATCCCCAGAATAACCAGGATAAAGCTTCCCGAAATACCCGGAAGTATCATGGCGCAGATTGCTATTGCGCCGGCGCCAAAGAACACCAGGGGAGAGGGAGCAAGCTCGCTGGCCGGCAAGGTGGTTACCCACCAGGCAAAGACCGTCCCGGCAAGAAATGGCAACACCAGCAACGGCATGTAATGGCGGACCTGACGGCCGACATGCCACACCGAGGCCACAATCAGGCCAAAGAAAAAGCTCCAGATAAGGATCGGGTATTCCGCCAGGATATAACTGATGGCCGACGCCAGGGTAGCGATACTGCCAACAATCCCCAGTAGCAGGCTCAACAGGAAAGTACCATCACATGCCTGCCAGAAGGCCCTCAGCCGACCCCGGATCAGGTGCCTGAAAACCGCCTCCGGAACGGCTCCGATGGCCTCCAGCAGGCGGAAGTAGATGCCAGTAATAAAGGCAATGGTGCCCCCTGAAACCCCCGGGACGATATCTGCGGCACCCATGGCCATGCCACGGAGAAACACCGAGAAAGGATGGTGGGAGCGGGCCGTTTCAGTGGAATCCTGCGCCTGGGGCTCCGGGGTCACCGTACAACCCCGCCCAACAGGGGAACGAAACGCACAGGCTCAATGTCAGTGGTTTCGAAGCGGTCACCATGACGGACCATTTCCACCAGCATCTGGGTTCCCTCACCAATGGGGGCCACTATGACACCGCCGTCCGCAAGCTGGTCCTTGAGCTCGGAAGGAATCTCCTGGGGGGCGGCTGTGACAATAATACCGTCAAACGGCCCCTGATCCGGCCAGCCCATGCCGCCGTCGGCATGCTTGAGCATGACATTGCGCAGGCCAAGCTGGCGCAGACGGTCCCGTGCCCGGTCCTGAAGTGGCTTGATGCGCTCCACACTGAACACCTGATCCACCAGCCTGGCAAGGATGGCTGTCTGGTAGCCGGAACCGGTACCCAGCTCCAGCACCTTGCATGGTTGGTGCCGCATCAGGGATTCCGTCATTCGCGCCACAATATAGGGCTGGGACAGCGTCTGGCTGTAACCGATGGGCAATGACGTATCCTCATAGGCCCGGTGAGCCAGTGCCTCGTCCAGGAAAATATGGCGTGGAGTGTCAGACATCGCCTGCAGCACCTGCTCATCGGCGATGCCGGCCTCTCGTAGTCGCTGTATCAATCGCATACGGGTTCTTCGTGAAGTCATACCGATACCATCGAGCTCTGCAACCATCAGTGCCCCTCCCGTTCCGACAGTAGCCCAACCCACTCTCGCAAGGGAGAAAGCACTTCGTGCCTGGTCATATCTACATGGACAGGAGTGATGGAGACATAGTTCTCACGGACTGCGTTAAAGTCGGTACCGGGGCCTGCGTCACTACCCTGGCCGGCAGCGCCAATCCAGTAACGGGCCTTACCCCGCGGGCAGGTCATGGGACCGGCTCCCTCGGCACGGTCACGATGGCCCAGGCGAGTCACCCGGAATCCGGCGATCTCCTCCCAGGGTACATCAGGGACATTCACGTTAAGAATGCAACGGGGCCCGAGAGCCAGCGGGTCCCTGCTTTCCAGTAACACCCGAACTACCCGTGCGGCGGTTTCGTAATGAAAGCGCCCTTCGTTGACCAGTGATACCGCGATGGCCGGCAACCCCAGATTCCGGCCTTCGGTAGCAGCAGCAACCGTACCGGAGTAGATGATGTCATCCCCGAGGTTAGCGTGGGTATTGATTCCCGACACAACCCGGTCAAACGGCTCATCAAACAGACCGTTTACTCCGAGATGAACACAATCGGTGGGCGTTCCATCAACCGACCGGAAACCATTCAGGTGGTCTTCAACGGTTAATGGACGGTTCAGCGTTAGCGCGTTGCTGGCACCACTGTGATCACGGTCCGGCGCCACGACTTCCAGATCCCCCAGGCCGACAAGCCCCTCATAAAGGGCCTGCAGACCAGGTGAATGAACGCCATCATCATTGGACAACAGAATTCGCACAATTTTCTCCGCTAGCCTTGATTACCCGCTTCCGCCTCTCCAGTCCGGAAAGTGGCGCCAGGCATTTTTGTCGGGGTCTTGCGCCCCTTTTTTAACCGGGAAGTTTTGCCCGGAAAGCGTCAACCCTGCCCGGTCTCCCTGGTTGCATCTGTTACGTCAAACACATCGCCCAGCAGGCTTGTTGCGTACTGCCCCGGCGCGAGCCGGAATTTCAGTAGCAGTTGGTCTCCCCCCTGCCACTGCCACTCGAGTGCTTCCGGAAGCATCCTGAGCGGCCTGCGCTCCGGTTTCATACGGGTTGTTGCAAATACCCCCGCCAACCCGGGATACGCTGCAACCACCGCCCGCTCGATCTCGCCCTGCGTTGACACCGCATCGGTTCCCCCGTCACCCCAGAGCGGGCCGGTTACCATTATATCCTGATTTTCACCGGAACCGGGTTCACCTTCCATGGGCTCCAGCCAGGTGCCATGCTTCACTCGATAGCCCAGCACTTCGTTGAACAGCCAGGAGCGCGCCGCCGAAAAGTACAATACGTTTTTACTGTCGCCACTGCCAGAGGTTGAGCGCCCTCTGCCACGCTTTTTGGCGTTGCGTGAGCCACGACGATTCAGTTTTGACGGATCCATGGTCAGCGCCCTGTCCAGGTTGGCACCGTCATGGCCGAACCGTTGCGGCCCGAAATAGTTAGGGCACCCCACTTCCCGCAACCGGGTCAGTGCCCGGTCAACCGCATCCCGGTCTCCCGAAACTTCCCTCAGCACCAACTCGAAATAGTTACCAATGTGGTCACCCCTGCGCAGTTTTCGCACCTGGCGGTGATGGCTGAGTACACGCCAGTTCTCTGCCACTTCCCTGAGGAATGCGTCGTCCTCATTTTCCTGGCCTGGCCGGTATATGCTGAACCATTGGCGAGTGACCGCGTGACGATCCTTCAGTCCGCAAAAGCCAACATCGAAGTGGCGGCAGCCACAGAGGTTGGCCAGCTGGCGGGCGACATAGTCGGTATTGTCACCTCTTTTTTCCAGCCTTATGCAGAGGTGCTCACCGCCCGCCGTCAAGTCACCCTGCGGCGGCAGGTCTTCATCCACCAGAAAATCATCGGGGGTGGATTTGAGCACAGCGCTGGCTACCCGTGTGCCAGTGGACGTTGGCCAGTCGAGGCGCCAGTCTGATGTCTCTTGCGGACGATCCGGAGCAACGATCATGACGACACCGGTTGGAGCAGACAGATAGCCTGGCAGGCAATACCTTCCCCACGGCCAGTAAAACCCAGTTTTTCGGTGGTGGTTGCTTTAACACTGACCCTGCTGGCCGGAATGGCGAGGTCCTCGGCAATATTGAGGCGCATGGCTTCGATATGGGGAGCCATTTTCGGAGCCTGGGCAATAATGGTGGCATCCACATTGCCGACCACAAATCCTTCACCGGACACGCGCTCCATTACCCTGCGCAGAAGATCCCGGCTATCAGCTCCAGCCCACTCATCACTGGTATCGGGAAACAGGTGGCCGATGTCTCCCAACGTCGTGGCGCCAAGCAACGCGTCCGCGAGGGCATGCAGTAACACGTCGCCATCAGAGTGTGCTTTCAATCCCTGGCTGAACGGGATACGGACGCCTCCAAGGGTGACATGATCCCCCTTGCAAAACGCATGGACATCGAAACCTTGCCCGATTCGCATAGTGTCATTTCCTTTTCAAGATAAAACCGGCGAGGGCCAGGTCCGCGGGAACGGTCACCTTTATGTTATCCGGTCGTCCCTCCACGATACAGGGTATCTGGCCGGCAAACTCGATCGCAGAGGCCTCATCGGTTACCGGATACCCGGAATCAATGGCGCTCTCGAGCGCCTGCTTCAAGGCCAGGAAACGGAATATCTGGGGAGTCAGCGCACGCCACAGGTCGCGACGGTCCACCGTTGCTTCAACGTCATGGTTCCCGGCCCCGGTGCGTTTGAGGGTATCGGCCACCGGCGTTGCCAGCAAGCCACCAACCGGATGATCTTTCAGCTCGGATAACAGACGTGCGAGGTCGTCAGGATCAAGGCAGGGGCGAGCCGCGTCATGTACCAGAACCCAATCATCTTCATCTGCGCGATCAGACAACGCATCCAGGGCTGCCAGCACTGACTCGGCACGCTCTGCGCCACCGATACAGGTACTGATACGCGGGTTTTTGCTGGCATCTGTTGTTGACCACCACCGGTCATTGGGCCCTGTTGCAACCATGCAACCGGCAAAAACGGCGTTATCCAGCAAACGGGAAAGGGTGATATCGAGAATAAAACGCTGATCGAGCCGAAGGTACTGTTTGGGGCAATCAGCCTTCATTCGTAGGCCGGAGCCTGCGGCGGGAACAATCAGCCAGTAACGGGGTTTACTCATGAACGTGGTCGGCTTTGATAAGACTTGCTTGTGGTCGCCTATTGCTCAACCACCAGGAAAAAGGTTTCATCGTTACGGATCAGCCCCAGGTTCATGCGCGCCCGCTCTTCTACCGCGCCCTTCTCACCACGGAGATTACGGACCTCGGCATACAGACGCTCATTGCGGACCGCCAGTTCGGAATTTTCCTCGCGCTGCTCGGCGATTGCCTTTTCCAGCCCCCATACCTGGGCAAAGCTGCCCTCCCCGACCCACAGGCGCACCTGCAGCAGGAGAATGAGAACAATCATGATGGACCAGAGCAACTTCATTGCGAATTCCGTTTACGATGCAACAACCGGACAGTCAGTATAGACCTTAGTGTAGTTTAGCAACAAGTTCTGCTAACCAGTTGTACAAAAAGGCCATCGGGCTTTTCAAATTCAGAACCACGATGGCCTTTTCAGGTTCCCACCTGCCAGCGTCCTGCCCGACAGGCAATCAGGCTGTCAGGACAATCAGCCCTGGCCCTTGATCTCGCTCAACCCGCGATAGGGCGCGCTGCCGTCCAGTGCTTCCTCGATACGAAGCAGCTGGTTGTACTTGGCAACCCGGTCAGAGCGGCACAGGGAACCGGTCTTGATCTGCCCGGCACAGGTAGCAACCGCCAGATCGGCAATGGTGGTGTCCTCGGTCTCACCGGAGCGGTGGGAGATCACCGCCGTGTAGCCTGCGTCCTGGGCCATCTTGATAGCGTCCAGGGTTTCGCTCAGGCTGCCAATCTGGTTGAACTTGATCAGGATGGAGTTGGCTATGCTCTTGTCGATCCCCTGCTTGAGGATTTTCGTGTTGGTAACGAACAGGTCGTCGCCCACCAGCTGCACCTTATCGCCCAGCTTCTCGGTCAGCACCTTCCAGCCGTCCCAGTCACTTTCGTCCATACCATCTTCGATGGAGACAATCGGATAGCGCTCGCACAGCCCCGCCAGATAATCGGCAAAGCCGGCGGAATCAAAAGACTTGCCCTCACCGGACAGCTGGTACTGGCCATCCTTGTAGAACTCGGAAGACGCACAGTCCAGCGCCAGGGTCACATCGATACCCAGCTTGTAACCGGCCTTCTCCACCGCTTCCTGAATCACCGCCAGGGCGCCTTCGTTGGAAGGCAGGTCCGGTGCGAAACCACCTTCGTCACCCACCGCCGTGTTCAGGCCTTTACCGTTGAGAACCTTCTTCAGCGCATGGAAAATCTCCGCACCAATACGCAGCGCCTCGGCGAATGATTTCGCGGCCACCGGCTGAATCATGAACTCCTGGATATCAACGTTGTTATCGGCATGCTCGCCGCCATTGAGGATATTCATCATCGGCACCGGCATGCTGTATTTGCCGGAAGTGCCGTTAAGATCCGCAATGTGCGCATACAGCGGCTTGCCCAGAGATGCAGCAGCGGCCTTGGCGGCGGCGAGGGAAACCGCCAGAATCGCGTTGGCACCCAGATTGGCCTTGTTCTCGGTGCCGTCCAGCTCCAGCATGATGTTGTCCAGCGCTCGCTGGTCGGCTGCATCTTTTCCAATCAGCGCTTCGCGGATTTTGCTGTTCACCGCTTCGACAGCTTTCAGTACGCCCTTGCCCAAGTATCGGTTTGCATCTTTATCCCGAAGCTCCAGCGCTTCACGAGAGCCAGTGGAAGCACCGGAGGGCGCGCAGGCACTACCAATGGTTCCATCCTCAAGGATTACGTCTGCTTCAACCGTCGGATTCCCCCGGGAATCCAGCACTTCACGGCCCTTAATATTGGCAATCTTGGTCATTCGTCCAAATCTCCGTATTTTCAAAATAGTATAGAAGGTTATGGCTTATAGTTTGATCAAGAGCAGGCGGGGTAGGACTTTACGAAACTGTGCGGAGCCATGGATGGCGGAGCTCAAGCGTCACATGG
>CAZFPG010000178.1:0-7047 GCA_964521055.1 uncultured Marinobacter sp. | reverse complement strand
ATTCAACGACGGCAAAGGCACCAACCTGGTCAGCATTACTGGCGTTCATGTAGAGCCCTTCGGCGCCTATTCCAGCAAAATCGACTCGCTGGAAGAACTTGACGATGGCGCAACGGTTGCCATCCCCAACGACCCGACCAACGGCGGCCGCGCCCTGTTACTGCTGCAGAAAGCCGGGTTGATCACCCTGAAGGACGACAGCAAAATCACCGCCACACCCCGGGACATTGCCGACAACCCGAAAGACCTCGAATTCAAGGAACTGGAAGCAGCAACCCTGCCGCGGATCCTGAACCAGGTGGACCTGGCGCTGATCAACACCAACTATGCGCTGGAAGCCGGCCTGAACCCGACGGAAGATGCACTGGTGATTGAAGGCGCGGAGTCCCCCTACGTGAACATCCTCGTGGCCCATGAAGACCGTGCTGATGACGAGGCTATCCGCAAACTGGCTGAGGCGCTGACCTCAGAGGACGTAAAAGACTTCATCGAGAAAGAATACGAAGGGGCCGTGGTTCCGGCGTTCTGACGTCAGACAGCAGTCACGACGAGAAAAGCCGGGCGTCGCCCGGCTTTTCTGTATCAGTAGATCGCTTGTGCAGCTTTCCACTTTCACCGTTCAGTGATCACTCACCACTCCAGTTCGAGCGAGGGTCCGGCGTCATCCGCAGGTAGGATTTCACCGCCCTGTAGCCTTTCGGGAAACGCTCCCTGATCTCGTCCTCATCCTGCAGTGACGGCACGATGACCACATCGCCGCCGGCTTCCCAGTTACCCGGTGTAGCGACCTTGTGCTCGTCGGTCATCTGCAGGGAATCAATCACCCGCAATACCTCGTTGAAGTTGCGGCCGGTGCTGGCTGGATAGGTAATCATCAGCCGGATCTTCTTGTTCGGGTCGATCACGAACAGCGAACGAACCGTCAGGCTGTCATTGGCGTTAGGGTGGATCATGTCATACAGCTCGGACACCTTGCGGTCCTGGTCGGCAATGATCGGGAAATTGACCGAACAACCCTGGGTTTCGTTAATGTCCTGGATCCACTCCTTGTGAGAATCCACCGGGTCGACGCTCAGGGCAATGGCCTTGACGTTGCGCTTGGCGAACTCGTCCTTCAGGTTGGCCGTCAGCCCCAGTTCGGTGGTGCACACAGGGGTGAAGTCGGCCGGGTGCGAAAACAGTATGCCCCAGCCGTCACCCAGCCAGTCGTGAAAACTGATCTTGCCTTCACTGGAATCCTGTTCAAAATCCGGTGCGGTATCTCCCAGACGTAAACTCATCGTGTTTCCTCCTTTGATGGTACAAAACCCCGGCCAGATGAAAACGCCGGCATGGTACTCAGTCTATACCACAGATGATGGTGACGGCTGAGTGAAAAACCAAGGGTGGTTGTTCCGACTCATCCGTCACCAACGGGTTATTGGTTTACCCCCAGGGAGCGCTCTTTCTCGAAATGCTCCCGCGTGAGCTTGAATACCACCGGGCTGAGCAACAGCAGGGCCACCAGGTTTGGCAGTGCCATCATGGCGTTGAGGGTGTCCGCAATCAGCCAGATCAGGCCCAGGTTAATGGTGGCACCAACCGGAATGGCAAGAATCCAGACAACACGGTAGGGCACGATGGCCTTTACACCGAACAGGAATTCGATACATCGCTCGCCGTAGAACGACCAGCCGATAATAGTGGTAAAGGCAAAGATCGCCAGGGAAATGGCGACCACGTAGTTGCCGAATCCTGGCAGTCCGGTCTCAAACGCCAGTGACGTCAGGGCAGCGCCGGTTTCGCCGGACGTCCAGGCGCCGGAGCTGATAATGACAAGGCCAGTGATACTGCACACGATAATGGTGTCAATAAAGGTGCCCAGCATCGCGACCATACCCTGATTGATCGGGCTCTTGGTCTGCGCAGCGGCATGGGCGATGGGTGCTGAGCCCAGGCCGGCCTCGTTGGAGAAAATGCCCCTGGCCACACCGAAGCGGATGGCAGCCCATACGGCAGCGCCTGCAAAGCCACCCTCTGCAGCCACCGGGCTGAAGGCGTGGGTAAATACCATGGCAATGGCGCCTGGCAGCTGGTTGGCATTAATGGCCAGTACCACCAGGCCCACCAGCACATAGGCGATAGCCATAAAGGGTACCAGTGCACTCGCCACCTGGCCGATGCGTTTAATGCCGCCAATCAATACCAGGCCCACCAGCACCATCAGGATAAGCCCCGTTGCCCAGTGCGGGAGCTGGAAGTTGGACTCCAGAACATCCGCTACGGAGTTGGCCTGCACGGTGTTCCCTATGCCAAAGGCCGCCACAGCTGCGAATATGGCAAACAGCACGCCCAGCCAGGCCCACTTTTTACCCAACCCGTTACGGATGTAATACATCGGCCCACCCACATGGGCGCCGCGTTCATCCACTTCACGGAAACGCACTGCCAGCACCGCTTCGGAGTACTTCGTGGCCATACCCACCAGCGCTGTCAGCCACATCCAGAACAGTGCGCCGGGCCCGCCCAGGAACACCGCGGTTGCGACGCCGGCGATATTACCGGTGCCAACCGTTGCGGAAAGCGCGGTCATCAGGGCCTGAAACGGCGGTATCTCACCCTCTTCTTCGGCCCCGGTGCGGCCCTTCCACATCAGACGGAAACCGGCACGGAGCTTCAGTACCGGCATCAGCTTCAGGCCAATGCTGAGGAACAGACCAACACCGAGAATCATCACCAGCATGGGTGGGCCCCATACCAGTCCGTTAATGCTGCTTACAAAAGACTCAAAAGCTTCCATGGGAATCTCCCTGTTTTTCTGCCATGGTTTGAAGACGCCCGCAGCGAAAATAAACCGAATGTCTTCGCGCCGCGCAAGCGTATAACCCATTGAGTTTAGACGTTTATCTCCAACTGTAAATATGGGTGGTCAAGAATTCGTAGTTCTGGCGCCCTGTCGTGCCGCGGAAACAATGGCCCCGTGGCCGCGCCATGATCATTGACCGTTATTCAGTGAACGGAATCAGATGGCAACTGCGGGTTTATACTTCCAGTTTTCGCCCTCATTGCCTATGTTTATAGAAGAAAGTATCCGGAATGTTACTGGTCAGGGAGCCTGCCAATGCAATCGTTAAAAGTGTCCGATGTCATGTGGAATCACATCGAGCCCATTCGTTGTGGTACACCTTTAACCAAAGTGGTTAAAACGCTGCTCCACAATCATGTCACGGGATTGCCTGTGGTGGATGACCACCGCAGGGTAATCGGGTTTATCTCCGAACAGGATTGTATCCATGCCCTGCTGGTCAGTAACTACCATCGCGAGGGCGACCCGACAGTGGATGATGTGATGTTCCGCAACCCGATATCCATCTCGGCGGAAATGGCCGTGGTGGATCTGGCCCAGAACCTGGGCGCCGGCAAACCAAAGGTTTATCCGGTGGTTGACCACAACCGCCTGATTGGCATTGTCACCCGCACCGCCATTCTTGCGGCGCTGGCCAAGGCCGGTTATGGCATAGACGTTCCGAAATACGCGTAGTCCGCGGACTGCGAAATATCCATAGACTCAGAGGTGACCATGGAACTGCTCTCCACCAACGTCTGTTTTGACGGTGAACACCGTCGCTACCGGCACCATTCGGCAGCACTGGACTGCGACATGGAGTTTGCTGTGTTCCTGCCCCCTGCCGCCCTTGGCGCCAGCGCCCGTTCCGTACCGGTACTTTACTGGCTGTCCGGGCTGACCTGCACCGACCAGAATTTCATGCAGAAGGCCGGTGCCCAGAAGAAGGCCGCCCACCTGGGCATGGCCATTGTGTGTCCGGATACCAGCCCCCGGGGGCTGGATCTGCCCGGCGAGCACGACAGTTATGATTTTGGCAGCGGTGCGGGGTTTTATGTGAACGCCACCCGTCAGCCCTGGGCGCCCCACTACCGGATGTACGATTATGTGGTCAAGGAGCTCCCGCAACTGGTGGAGGGGCAACTGCCGGTGACGGAAGATCGTGGCATCAGTGGTCACTCCATGGGCGGCCACGGGGCCCTGATTGCGGCCCTGAAGAACCCCGGTCGGTATAAATCGGTGTCCGCCTTTGCGCCCATCGCCAATCCCAGCGAATGCCCGTGGGGCCAGAAAGCCTTCAGTGGGTACCTTGGGGATGATCGCTCCGCCTGGGAGGAGTGGGACGCCACCCTGCTGATCCCCACCGCCAGGGAGCGACTCCCTTTGCTGGTAGACCAGGGAACGGCCGATGAGTTTCTCGACAGCCAGTTGAACCCGGATGCACTGGCCGATGCCTGTGAAAAGGTGCATCACCACATCAGTTTGCGGATGCATCGGGGATACGACCACAGCTATTTCTTCATAGCTTCGTTCATTGATGACCACCTGGACCACCATGCCGAGGCTCTCGGGCTGAAATAGCAGCCTAGCGAAATCCCCAGAGCAGCCCGAAGTCCATGGAGGGCATCACTTCGGGCTGTTCCACGTCCCTGATGTTGAATTCCAGCAGGCTGCAGTCCCGCTCGAACGAGCCGCTGTAACGATTGCCCCGTGGCCCGATAATTGCCTTTGCAAACGGGCCCCGGTGCCGGTGGGGGCGTTTTACCACCACCGCTACCTCGTTGTTGGCCAGCCTGACCAGGGTGCCGGGTGGGTATTCGGTGAGCACCGCCAGCAGGGCCCGGGGAATCGCCGGGCGAAACTTGCCGTTGGCCAGGGAGGTGATCAGCTTGCGCGCCTCTATTACGTTCATTCGTTGACGGTAGGCCCGGCGGGTAATCATTGCAATATAACGCTCTGACAGTGCCAGGATTTCCGCCTCGCCCCGGATATCGGTACCACTCAGTCCCAGGGGATAACCCGAGCCGTCGGCCTGTTCGTGATGCTGGGCGATGATTTTCAGCAACAGGGGGCTGGTGATCTCGGCATCTTTCAGTGCCTGGATGCTGCGCTCCGGGTGTTTGCGGATAACCGCACGCTGTTCGTCGGACAGTAACCGGTTTGAGGCGTTGAG
This sequence comes from uncultured Marinobacter sp., assembly GCA_964521055.1. Lineage (GTDB taxonomy): Bacteria > Pseudomonadota > Gammaproteobacteria > Pseudomonadales > Oleiphilaceae > Marinobacter. Next base: position 2,050 of record CAZFPG010000178.1, on the reverse strand, counting down.
TTTGTCGGCCACCGGCACCAGGGCCAGGTTGGCCGTTAGTGCCGCCGAGAGCAGCACGGCGGTGCGCTTGTTATCAAGGCCAAACCGTCGGGCGGTGAACTGGCAGAGAATGGCATAGAACAGAATCTGTTCGTGGATGGTGGGCTCGATGGAATACAGGTGCACCAGTGCCAGACTGGCTTCCGGTGACTCCTGGCACATCTGGTCAATCATTCGTGACAGGCCCAGCACCCTTTTGAGAGCGCTCTCTTCCTGTCTGGTAATGGCATTGAGAGTCGATTCCAGGGTTTGCAGCAACAACGGGTATTCCGCAAACGGATTGAGAACCCGGGTGTCCTCCAGAACCTCGTCCTGCGGACGTTCGATCTTGCGGGGCTGGAAAAGGCCGCGCTCAAACAGCTGTTCGAGCTGGATGTCGTTCTGGATGACATAACCCTGGCGTAACAGCACATTGCCGTCGGCGTCGTAGACCGTCCAGGGTAAAGGCTTTCCGATGGTCAATGCGCCGGGTGCGATACGGACAAGATTCGGCACTCTGTCGCTTCCTGACTTATAATAGTAATGCTTTAGTCTAACCCTGAATCCATGTTCAACTCCAGAAAGACCCGTTGAAGACCCGGCAGCAGGTCAACTGACAGTAGCGCGATAATAGAGAAACGCCTGCTGGATGTGGTCACGTATCTGCTGGTCATCCCAGGGTTTGGTCAGGAATTTGTATATCGCACCTTCATTGATGGCGTCGGTGACCGACTTGAGGTCGGTATACCCGGACAGCACAATGCGCACGGTTTCAGGGTGGATGGCCTTGACCTCGCTCAGAAAGTCGGTGCCGGACATCTCCGGCATGCGCTGGTCAGACACGATCACCTGCACCTGGTTCGACGCCAGCAGGCTGAATGCCTCCTTTACACTGGTGGTGGCCAGTATGCGATAACCGTCCCGCCGCAGTACTCGGGTCAATGCCCGCAGTATATTCTCCTCGTCATCCAGCAGAAGCAGTGTGCGTTCCTGCTCCTTCTGGTCATCGGCACCCGATCTCGAGGTGTTGTCCGACGCCTGGTTGTTCAGAAACACCAGCAGGTCATCAAATGGCATGGGCCGGGCAAATGCAAAACCCTGCAGCAGGTCGCAATGGTTCTTGCGCAGGTAGGTGGCATGCGCTTCGGTTTCGACCCCTTCAGCGACCACTTCCAGGCCCAGGTGATGGGCCATGGAGATGACCCCCTGTGTGATGGCGGCATCACTCCGGTTTTCAATGACATCCTTGATAAAGGACCGGTCGATCTTGATCTTGTTGGCTGGCAGCAGCTTGATGTAACTGAGGCTGGAAAAGCCGGTGCCGAAATCATCAATGGCAATGTGTACCCCGAGTTTGCGAATCGCGTGTAGGGTATTGATCACCACATCTGTATCCAGGAGCACAGCGGATTCGACCACCTCCAGCTCCAGGCTTTCCGGAGGCAGGCCGGAAGCCTTGAGGGCGTTGGTGATCGTATGGATAAAGCCGTCCTTGCGGAGCTGGATCGGTGACACGTTGACCGAGATCGAGCAGTGCCGGAAGCCCCGTGAATGGAGATGCACCATATCCCGGCAGGCCTTGCGCAGAACCCATTCTCCAAGGGCAACGATTTGCCCGGTTTCTTCCGCCAGGGGGATAAAGTCCCCTGGCGGGATCAGCCCCCGGGTCGGGTGCTGCCAGCGAACCAGTGCCTCCACGTTGCGGGTGTGTCCGGTTCGGGCATCAATCAACGGCTGGTAATAGACAGACAGTTGTTCCTGGTCGATGGCATCCTGCAGCTCATTGCGCAGGGCCACCCGGTAACTGGCTTCCTCATTAAATTCCTGGGAGTACCATTGATAAGTGTTGCGGCCCTGCTGTTTGGCTCGATACATCGCCAGGTCGGCCTGTTGCAGCAGCGCCATGGGTTTTTCAATGCTGCCATCGGTGGTGGAGATCCCGACGCTGGCGGTGAGGTGGACGGTCTCGTCATCCAGATGGTAAGGCCTGGCAATTTCATGGATGGCATTTTCCACCACAATGACGGCATCT
>CAZFPG010000177.1:0-7051 GCA_964521055.1 uncultured Marinobacter sp. | reverse complement strand
CCCTTCCGCGTCGCGCACCCGGAAGGCCAGGCAGTCATGCCCGAACTCCGGGAAGCCCTCCCGCCGAACCTGCACCGAGCACCGGCGGGCGATCTCTACGGTATTTTCCACTGCCTCGGGAATATCCGAGAACAGCTCGATCATTTCCTCGGCGCTGCGCAGGTACTGCTGGTCACTGAAGCGCCGGTCGCGGCGGGGATCGTCGAGGGTACGGCTTTCGCCAATGCAGACCCGTGCCTCGTGGGCCTCGAAGTCCTCTGCGTGAAGGAAGTGAACATCGTTGGTGGCCACAACCGGGCAGGCAAGTGACTCAGCCAGTTCGACGCTCAGGTGCAGACAGTCTTCGTCCCCCGGCCGACCGGTGCGCTGCAGCTCCAGGTAAAACGATTCAGGGTAAAGGTTCATCCAGTATTCGGCGCGCTGCCGGGCAAGATCCAGCTTGCCAGCCATCAGTGCCTTGCCTACATCGCCCATTCGGGCACCAGACAGTGCAATCAGGCCTTTGGCACGGCTCTCGAGCCACTTACGCTGGATGATGGGCTTGCCGAAACGCTGCCCGTCGGTATACCCCAGCGAGACCACTTCGGTAAGGTTCAGGTAGCCATCTTTATTCCGCGCCAGCAGGGTTATCCTGAAGGGATTGTCCGGCTCTTCCGGGTTCTCGATCCAGAGATCCGCGCCAATGATGGGCTTCACCCCGGCTCCCATGGCGGCCTTGTAGAAACGCACCAGTGAACACATGTTGGACTGCTCGGTGAGGCCAACCGCTGGCATCCCCAGCTCTGCAACCCGGCCAATCAGGGGTTTGACCCGTACCAGGCCATCTACCATGGAGTATTCGGAGTGCACACGCAGGTGGACAAAGGTCTGTGACATAGCGTCGGGGTTTTCCTGCCAGTTGGTTCAGGATCGGGGTGGAATCAGCGCCCGATCAATTCTTTGATGTCTTCTTCGGTCTGGGGGCCAAAACGGGCTTCCACCAGCTCTCCCTCAGGGTCGACAACGAAGGTTGCCGGCAAGGCTACCGGGGTTTTCCAGCCAAATTCCGGCCCGGGATCCTCGGACAGCATGCCATACTCGATTCCCATTCGTTTGCCCAGATCGATCAGTTCCTGGCCCTGGATGTCATCGAAATTCACCCCCAGAACCACGATGGCACTGGCCCTGTCGAGCTCGTTCAGTTCGGGGATTTCCTCCAGACAGGGTTTGCACCATTCTGCCCAGTAATTGACCAGCACCCAGTGGCCGCGCAGGCTCTCCCACTCCAGCGCTGTTCCATCGGGTTTTTCAAACTCCTGATTCTGGCAGCCCGCCAGCACCAACAGGGCCAATATAATACCCACCCTGTACATCCCGGCGGAATAACGCACCGTTGCAGGTTTCCCAACAGCGCATTCGGCAGGGTATTGCACAGGGTAACCTCCTGTTAGACTACGACGCTTGTACATACTTGCGGTTTACCTGACCAGGAAAGAGGGAGAACGATGACAGAACCGACCCGAATTTTCCACAACCCGCGCTGCTCAAAATCCCGGCAAACCCTTGAACTCCTTAAAGAACAAGGTGTTGAACCAGAAATTATACGCTACCTCGAAACACCGCCAACAGAGCAGATACTGGAACACATTCTTGAAGCTCTGGACATTGGCCCCCGGGAACTGATGAGAACCGGTGAAAAAGAATACAAAGAGCAGGGCCTGGACGATCCCGGGCTCGACCGCCAGACCCTGATCAGGGCCATGGTGGACACCCCGAAACTGATCGAACGCCCCATTGTCATCAAGGGCAACAAGGTGGCCCTGGGCCGCCCACCCGAGAACGTCCTTAACATTCTTTGAACGGAGACAGGCGATGACTTCCGATACCCCCTACATTCTGGTGCTTTACTACAGCCGCACCGGCCAGACCGCGGAGATGGCCAGCCAGATTGCCAGGGGCGTATCCCGGGTAGAGGGCATTGAGGCCAGAATCCGCACAGTACCGGGCGTATCGCCGGACACCGAAGCCAGTCTCCCGGCAGTCCCGGACGACGGGGCTCCCTATGCCAGCAAGGATGACCTGGCAAACTGCGCCGGCCTTGCAGTCGGCAGCCCTACCCGTTTCGGCAACATGGCAGCGCCGCTGAAATATTTTCTCGACGGTACCGGCGACCTCTGGCTGAACGGAACCCTTTCGGGCAAACCTGCCGGCGCGTTTACCTCCACCGGCAGCCTTCACGGCGGCCAGGAAAGCACACTGCTGACCATGATGGTGCCGCTTTTGCACCATGGCATGGTTCTTTGCGGAGTGCCCTACTCGGAGAAGGCCCTTAACGAGACAGCCTCCGGCGGTACCCCTTATGGGCCATCCCACTGGGCCGGCACCGGAGAGCCACTGGCCGTCACTGCCCACGAAAAAACCATCTGCCAGACCTTCGGTGAACGCCTGGCCCGGCTCGCCGTAAAACTTAACGACTGACAGCCAATCACCAACAACGGAATCCTGAATGCTTCATAACCCGAAAGCACACATTACAGCGCGACTGACCATTGGTCTCTACCTTGCGACTCTGGCGGCCCTGGTGGTCACCACTTTTTACCCGGTACAGATTGAGGGCGTTTCGGTCACCCTGATGCTCAGCATCAAGCTCATACCACTGCTGGCTTTCGCCGTGCCGGTCTTCAGGGGCCATAACCGGGGTTATATCTGGCTGAGCTTCGTGGTTATTTTCTATTTTACCCGTTACGTGGTATCCGCCTGGCTCAGCGAGGGCGCACTCGCCCCCATGATATTGACAGCGCTCACATTTCTGTTGTTTACAGTCGCCATGGTCCACCTTAAGGTGAACCGTCCACAGCCGGTTTCAGAAACCTGACAGGAAGCACCCCATGGCCGATACCACCCATCCGCCAGCGCCCCACAGAAGCACCCTGACTCTGAGGGATATCTGTACCGCGTTGGTGACCAGTGGCGAGATTACCCAGGAGGACGCGGAGCGGGTTCTTTCAGCCAACATCAGCACCTTCACTGCTGGTAGCGGACCCGCCAGCCAGCGCCACCCACTGGAACTGGTGGCCAAGGCCGGGCTGGAAAGCCAGAAAACTGGTCGCACCCTGGATCTGGACAAGCTCACCCAATGGCTCGCGGACTGGGCGGAGCAACCCTATTACCACATTGATCCGCTAAAAATAGACACCCCGGCCATTGCCCGGGTGATGTCCTATGCCTTTGCCCAGCGGCACGGCATTCTCGCCGTGGAAATCGGCGGTGACGAGGTCCTGATCGCAAGCACCGAACCGTTCAAGAGTGACTGGGAAAGCAATCTGCGGCAGGCAGTCGGCAAGGATATCCGTCGGGTGGTGGCCAACCCCGAGGATATCCGCCGTTACACGGTCGAGTTCTACCAACTCGCCAGTTCTGTCAGCAAGGCCGGCGGCAACAAATCCGCCAACCCCGCGGGTGCCCAGAATTTTGAGCAACTACTGGACCTGGGTGCCAGCGAACATCCGGATGCCAACGACCAGCATGTGGTGAAGATCGTCGACTGGCTGCTGCAATATGCCTTCGACCAGCGTGCGTCTGACATCCACATCGAACCCCGACGAAATGTCACCCAGGTACGCTTTCGCATCGACGGCGTTCTGCACAATGTCTACGAATTTCCGGACCAGGTTGGCGTGGCAGTCACCAGCCGCCTGAAGATCCTTGGCCGGCTTAACGTGGCGGAAAAACGCCGTCCCCAGGATGGCCGCATCAAAACCCGCAAGTCGGACAACAGCGAAGTGGAGCTGCGCCTGGCCACCATGCCCACCGCCTTCGGTGAAAAGATGGTGATGCGGATCTTCGACCCGGAAGTGCTTCTCAAGTCCTATGAGCAACTGGGCTTTTCAAAGGAAGACCGGGAACGCTGGCAGGGCATCACCGACCGCCCCCATGGCATTGTGCTGGTCACCGGCCCCACCGGTTCCGGCAAGACCACCACCCTGTACTCCACCCTCAAGCAGCTGGCCACTCCGGAGGTGAACATCTGCACCATCGAGGACCCGATCGAGATGGTGGAGCCGGCCTTCAACCAGATGCAGGTTCAGACGAATATTGACCTGACGTTTGCCTCGGGGGTGCGGGCGCTGCTGCGGCAGGATCCGGACATCATCATGATAGGCGAGATCCGTGACCTGGAAACCGCCGAAATGGCCGTGCAGGCCGCCCTCACCGGGCACCTGGTATTGTCCACCCTGCACACCAACGATGCGCCCAGCGCCATCACCCGTTTGATGGAACTGGGGATACCCCCTTACCTGATCCGGGCCACCGTACTGGGTGTCATGGCCCAGCGGTTGGCCAGGACCCTGTGCCCCCATTGCAAGGAACCCGGGCCAGTGGATGAGCAGGCCTGGCATAGCCTGACCCGCCCCTGGAAAGCCACCACACCCAAGCAGGTCTATCATCCGGTTGGCTGCCTGGAATGCCGCAATACCGGCTACTACGGCCGGGCGGGGGTGTATGAAATCATGCAGCTGTCCGGCAACCTGATCCGGCAGATTACCGAGCAGTGCGAACTGGAGCAGCTGAGGGTGGATGCCTACAAGGACGGCATGAAATCCCTGCGACTCAGTGGCGCGCAGAAGGTTTCAGCCGGTTCCACCACCGTTGAGGAGATCCTGCGGGTCACCCCCGAAAGCCAGCGCTGAGAACCTCTCCCCGGGCTCAATCAGCCGGGGAAACACCGCACTGTTCGAGAAGCTGCTGCCAGCGCCGGGTATGAGACTCCACAACCCGGTCCAGGTTGCCCCAGAGGCTTTCCGTATTATCTGTTTCCAGGTTTTGTCGATACCACTCCCGAAAAGCGTCGGGCATGGCGTCAACCTGCTGGGCCGCCAGTGTCTCCATGGGTTCGATCAGAGCCTCCCTTGCCTCCTGAAGGCTTTCCAAGTATGTCGCGACACTGTCAGTGTAAGCCCTATAGGTCTCCCCGAGGGCATTAGGTCGCTTATCATCCGTCTCTTCCGTGCACAATGGTTCCGCTTCCATCCTTTCAACAAGAAGCGCTGTCGCATCATCAAGCCGCGTGCCCAGCAAACGAGCGCTGTTCATCAGCTGGCCCGCGCGGTGCTCCGCCTGCCAGCGCTGATGAACCTCTCCCACGTAGTCTAGCGGCTCATCCATATCGCCCTCCAGGAGGCCAGCAACTGTCTGGTTCAGCTTCCTGGCGTCGCTGGCCAGCTCGGCCACCGGGTTGCCGTCACTTTTCCGTGGATAGTGCCCTTGCGAAAGGGTAAACAGCGTCTCTATCTCTTCCACGCCCCAGGTCGCGTTCCACACTGCAATGTGGAGCGTTTCGGTTTTGCTTTCGATCGCCTCTTCCAGTTCCTCTTTCACCCCTTCACGGTCGGTTTCGGAAATGCAGTCCTGTGCGGCCCGGATAAAGTGTGTCTCGTAACGCAATCGATTCAGGGGTTGCATCACCCGGCCCATGATGGAGTTCCGCTCACCAACCACGTATTGCAGTTCACAACCATAGAGGGAGAGGAAATCCAGCATGCCCATATCCAGGTCCGGCATGTCCAGGACACGCTCGCGCCGACGGGGAATCTGCGGGACCGGGGTAATTTCGGACAGCTCAGGGCTCAGTTCCAGGGCATCAGCCACCTGGGCCACATAGTCATCCATCATCTCAGGAACACCTGAGTCCGGCGTACAGCCTGCCAGATAGAGGCACAGAAGAGGGGTAATCAGTCTTCGGATATCAGGCACAGGGCCTCCTGCTCACCGGGAACCCAGAGAAGAAGGCACAGGGGGCGGGTCAGCGCTGCAGGAGAAACCGGTCAACGTCGGCAAAGTCCCGGGCCACCGGACGTTCAGTTTCAGGTATCTCACCTTCGCGAATCAGCCACACTGTCTGCATGCCCGCACTTTCAGCCGCTTGCAGTTCAGCCTCCACGTCCGAGAGAAACAGCACGGTCCGGGGTTCAACACCCAGCTCACTGATGATGTTGCCGTAGGATTCCGGCTCTTTCTTGCCACCGATACGGGTATCAAAGTAGCCGGAAAAGAACGGTGTCAGGTCCCCTGCCTCACTGAATCCGAATATCAGCTTCTGCGCCTTCACGGAACCGGAAGAGTATACGAACAGCCGCAGACCCCGATCATGCCAGCGCTGGAGGTACTCCGCGGCATCCTCATACACATGGCCGCGGAAAGCACCCTGTTGGTAGCCCTGTTCCCAGAGCATGCCCTGCAGGGTTTTCAGTGGTGTTTCCTTGCGATCTTCACGAATCCAGGTGTCGAGCACTCCGATGAGCCCGTCGATATCGTCCCTGGCCACGCCGGAGGTCTGGGCAACGGCATCCAGCTGCTCACGAATCTCCATGTTATCGGCCTCTCCCTCTCGCACGAAGTCAGCCATGTGTTCCGCCGAATAGGGAAACAGCACGTCATGAACAAAGGAAATCGAGCTGGTCGTGCCCTCGATGTCCGTCAGGATTACCCGGATCATCCCGCGACTCCTGCCAGTCGCTCGTAACGAGGCAACCGGCTGGCGATGTCCTCGCCTGTGAAATCCGCCACCCAGCCTTCGGGATTGGTAAACAGGCGGATACAGGTAAACGCCGGCTCCGGGCCCATATCGAACCAGTGGCGAGTGCCATCGGGCACGCTGATCAGATCATTCTTCTGGCACAGAACCGCGTACACCTCATTACCGAAGTGCAGATAGAACAGCCCCTGGCCGCGAACGAAAAAGCGCACTTCGTCTTCACTGTGCACATGCTCATCCAGGAATTTCTTACGGAAGGCGTCCTTCTGGGGGTTGTCCGGGTTCAGGCTGATAACGTCCGCTGCCTGGAAGCCACATTCGTCCTTGAGTGCCTGGATCTCGTCCGCATAGGCCGAAAGGATGTCATCCGATGAGGCATCCGCAGGCAGGTCCCGCGTGGTCCACTGCTCGAATCGCACTCCATGCTCCGCCAGCAGGTTGGCACTCTTGCCGGCGTCTTCGGTGACGACGCGGGGAGATTCGGGGGCACTCTGGTCAAAAATACTCAAGGTAGTCATCGGCGGACCCTCATGGTGT
>CAZFPG010000176.1:0-7056 GCA_964521055.1 uncultured Marinobacter sp. | reverse complement strand
TTCAATATCGGTAAGGGGGAACGCGGTATATGGTTTTGGTGAGCTGCGGCGCGAACAAGGCCAGTCACGGCGACGGCTTTTACATTGCGGCTTCGCGTCCATTCCAAAGCCGCGCGTGCTGATCGGCGTTAAAGCGAAAAATCTGGGCATAGCAGCCGTTACCCATCCATGTCAAAATTAACAGATACACGAACGAGAGGTTTTGCCCATGAATCGCCAGAGAATTGAAGACGAGGCGCTCCACCTCCCAAAAGAGGAACGAGCTCAGCTTATTCAGCGATTGGTTTTGAGTTTGGAGGCTCCGTCAGAGGAAGAACTCAGGTCTGACTGGTTGCTTGAGGCTCGCCGGCGAGCAGACGAACTTGATAACGGCTCGGTGCAAGCGGTGCCCGCTCATGATGTTATGAGGAAGGCTCGAGCACTGATCAAATGAATTATTTTTTTCACCCGGCAGCGGAAGCCGAGTTCCTGGAATCAGTTGGTTATTACGAATCAAAAGTTCCGGGATTGGGTGGTGCCTTTATAGAGGAATTTGAGGCCCTGGCCGAACTGATCGGCGAGTCACCAGAAGCGTGGCAGGTCAGGCTAGAGCCAGATATTCGCAGAGCTCCCCTTCACCGATTTCCGCTATCGATCATCTATCGAGAAAAGTCAGATGCTTTCCAGATTCTGGCTATTGCCCATGACCGGCGCCGCCCGTATTACTGGCTTGGCAGGCTTTAACAATCGGCTGCACAGCGCCGATTTTCCGCCGCTTCGCGGCTCCAAACCGTCGCGTGAGTCGGGCGTTATGTTTTAAGGAGTAGTCGTGGATCGAACCATTCTTAGGATTGCATCAATGGTTTATTGCGCATCGTTGGCCGTCTACTTCTGGCTCGTTTTCAGCCCCCCAAGCGACTTGCCTCAGGAAGTGCTGTGGTATATGCAATGGTGGTATTCACAGCCGAGCACGCAATTTCAGTCTTTGTTGGCAAATGTAAGCACCGCCCTGCTCGCCACGGCCTTTATTTCAGCTATCTTTCTGGCGTTCTTGAAAAGGTGGGCGGGATATGTCTTTTTGGGCAGTAATTTCATTGTCCTGAGTGCCGAGTGGCTCCTGGCAGACTATGCACCACAGACAAGCCTGCTTGCCAGCATTGAAAATCTGACACTCATATCGGTAGGTTGTATTTTGGCCGTGTTTGTCTTGTCGAGTCGCCTCGGCACGTTTAAAACATAACCAGGCCAGGTACGGCGACGCCTTTTTCGTTGCGGCTTCGCCTCCACTACAAAGGCGCGCATGCTGGCAGCGTTAGCTTTTAGGAGAACGTCTCATGGCAATTGAATCCTGGTTTGCTTTCGTCGTCGCATCGGCGGTCCTGCTGGTGATTCCCGGCCCGACAATTTTGGCCGTCATCAGCTATTCAGTTACTCACGGGCGTCGCGCGAATACTCCTTTGGTCGCTGCCGTTGCGCTTGGTGACTCCACCGCATTGTTTGCTTCACTCGTGGGTTTGGGGGTGTTGCTCTCGGTATCTGCTTTTTGGTTCACAGCGGTGAAAGTGGCCGGTGGCTTGTACCTGCTTTACCTTGGGATCAAGTTGTTTCGGGCAGGCTTCTCACCCACCGATATGTCGGAGCCGGCGCTTGATTCCTCACGCTTGAAGTTATTCGCCAACACGTATTTGGTGACCGCGCTTAATCCGAAGGGTATTGTTTTTTTCATGGCCTTTTTACCTCAATTCATTACTCCGGGTGAAAACGGGGTGTTTCAAATGTGGTTGCTTGCAGTCACCTTTGTTGCTTTGGCAACCCTTAATGCCACGCTTTACACGGTTTTCGCATCATCCGCTCGTCGGCTGCTTGTCTCGCCCAAAGCGCAGCGTAGATTTAATTTTGCTGGTGGTGCTCTGCTTTCATCAGCAGGCGCGTGGGCATTGCTGGCCAAGCGTCCGGCTGTGTAGAAGCTAACAAATGGCCGTTGTCGGACGCACCTACGCTGGCGCTCCGGTGCGCCGCAAAACCCAGGCGTTAGGGACTCAAACATCCCCGTGGCCCAACGAGAACTTCCGATATGGAAATACAGTGTGAATGCGGTAAATTCCGCGCCAGGCTCAAAGCCTTTCCCAATAATACACCGGGGCGTCTGGTTTGTTATTGCGATGATTGTCAATCGTATCTACGCTACATCAAGCGTGAGGATCTTCTTGACGCCAATGGTGGCACGGAGGTGATTCCCGCGTATCCTGCCGATGTTGAAATTATCAGCGGACAGGAGCACTTGAAATGCACACGGCTGGCGCCAAATGGGCTGTTTCGCTTTTCCACCTCGTGTTGCAATACACCCATCGCCAATACCCGTCCAAACACTCCGTGGATTGGCTTCCTGAGCTGTGTGTACATGGCCCGAGATTCCAACACACTCGATCAGGTGCTGGGGCCAGTACGCAGCCGCATCATGGGCCGCTACGCAAAGGGGACGCCACCCGCGGGCACGCCCGCAAAGTTCAATATGAAGGCTTTTGTAACCGTGTTGCCGTTCATGCTTAAAGGCAAATTGCTCAAAAAATTTAAGCCGTCGCCATTTTTTTCAGAGAACAGTGTTACGCCTATTGTACCTCCCTATGTGCTGAGCGAAACGGAACGGCAGGCGGGACAGTATGCTGTCCACAGGTAAGCGCCTAACTCTGCGCTTAAGCGGACGGCGTTCGGCCGCTGCATACCTTGTACGTCAGGTGTAGGACATGATCTTCGCGGTAGACAAAGAGGATCGGACGCTTTACGTATTTCGGGATGAGGTTTCAGCCGTGGCCTACTGCGAAGGGTTAGATGTGGAAGCGGCAATTTGGCTGTTCAGGGATGACTTCGGTCAACCGATGATGCCGGAGTTCACTGTGCCGAGTAAGCGAGGGCTCTTCATCGTCAGGAACGGCACATATCACCTCGTTCCCGCGACTCACAGTCATCATGCGCACCTTGAGGAAGCGCGAGAAGATATCGAGCATGTCGAGGGAAGCCAGGAGCTAAAGACAATTCAATCGGTGCGAGAACACCTAACAACAGCTTCAACCCGGGCCTGACGGCCCTGCACCGGACAGCCTTGTAGCCGCTTATTTTCGGCGTTATGTTTCTTGACCGCACCTATTAACTGGTGCTAATAATGGCACCAGTTCTGTTGACTAGGTGACTGCCATGCAAGTGAAATTTTCGGAGGATGTTATTCCTCTATCAGAGTTGAAGATTAACCCCGGAAAGATCGTCGGTCGAGCTCAGGATACGCATCGTCCAATCCTTCTTACCAGTCGTGGCCGTGGTATAGCTGTTGTTCAGGGACTTGAGGATTATGAGAGAACCGCAGAGGAACTGCGGTTCGTAAAGGCGGTGGCGCAAGGGCTCATGGATGTTCGTGAGGGCAACACCGTATCTTTGGAGGAAGCCAAGAAAACACTGGGCATCAAGTAAATGGAATTACGCATCGCACAGTCTGCCCTTGAGGACTTGCAGGCAATTCAGGAGTACTACATCGAGCAAGATGTGCCTCATATCGGTAATGAGTATGTGGCAGCTATTTTGGAGCATTCGGGGATGCTGAAGCATCACCCGGAAGCTGGCCGGGTTGTTCCTGAATTCAACCTGAATCATATTCGCGAGTTGATTCACTCGCCTTTTCGAGTTGTTTACCTGAGGCAAGCCACTGAAGTCGTGCTCATTCGAGTCTGGCGCAGCGAGAGGCAACTGGAATTACCGGAGAACGAAATATAACCAGGCCATGCACCGGATGCCAAACCCTCCGCTTCGGTGCGGTTTTGTCACCGGTGATGGCGGGCGTTGTTAAATGCCAGTGATAGCCAGGTCCAGAGCTTCAACAATCTGGTCTCCAAAATGCGAGAGGGAGCCAACAGGGCTTTTGAGATGCTTTTCTGCCACGGACGAAATTTGTGGGGTCAACAGCAGAAGTTCTTGGTCGGCAAAGCTGATTTCCGGCGTGAGTACTCGCATGGCTTCACCACCAAAGGCGGAGCGTTTTCCCAAAGGGATGACTGTTCAACCAATGGCTGCTGTCGGGCGTACCATGCTGGCGCTAGGCAGCGCCAAGGAGACAACCGCTATCCGCTGCCCCATCGCGCACTCCAACACCGTCACCGGCTAACGAGAGGTGTGAATGACAACATCGCTATACGACCTCAGTGTTCCGACGTTCCTGCAGACTGTACGTGCCGTCGCGGGCTTTCTGGACCGCGCCGCTATGCATTGCGTGGAAACTGGTACCGCCCCGAATTCCTTCGTGAGCATGCGGCTCTTTGAGGACATGGCGCCATTTCACTTCCAGATTGAAGCGGCGTGGCATCACTCCGTGTGGTGCTTTGAGGCCATGAGAACTGGTATGTTTACTCCGCCAGCTCTAGTAGGACCCGTGCCGTTCACCGAACTGAGGACGATGATGGCCCGGGCGGAAGCTACCCTGAGTGCGCTTACTCCAGATGAGGTTAATGAATGGGAAGGCAAACACCTGGATCTTCAGATTGGGCCGCGCAAGCTCGCTTTCACCTCCGAGACGCTAGTCCTCTCGTTCTCGCTGCCGAACTTCCACTTCCACACCGTGACCGCCTATGACATTCTGAGATCCAGCGGCGTACCGCTGGGCAAACGCGATTACGAGGGGCAGCTGCGCACTCGGTCAACCTGAGTTCGCCCGGCCCAATGTTGCCTAACAATCGTTGCAGCGGACGTTTGACCCGCTACGCACTTTTGCTGCCGCAAAAGCCCGCGTTGCCTCAAACGCCGCTGAAATCAGGCGTTGGGCAGAAATCGAGGGTCAGCTATGAAAAAGCAAAAACCTTTGTCTTCGAAAAAACCGCCAAAACCGAATGTAAACCACCAAACCATAGAAGAGTGGATTGCGAATGCCAAACCTGCTCTCAATCCGATTGTGTCAGAATTGGACAGTTTAATTCTGCAGGAACTAAAGAATCCGCGGTTTGCCATTAAGTGGGGCAAGGCGTATTACGGCTCTGAACAGTTCGGTTGGTGTATTGAGCTTGTGGCTTATGACGTTTCTGTCAATGTCGTCTTTCTTAACGGCAGTCAACTCAGTGAACCACCAGGGCTTGGGGACGAAACACGTTATGTGAAAATCAGAGATCTTGAAGGGGCTAAATCTGATCAAGTTCTTGAGTGGATCAAGCAATCATGTCAAATGCCAGGGTGGGCTTGGTTGTCTCCCCTAATGGACGACGCTCGATAAAAAGCCTGAATGACAAGGCGAGACCATTTATCACGACGGTGTCACTCTTCAGATTCCAAGCCTTGAGAAACAGGTTGAAGATGTTCAAAAGCAGTGCGGTAAAGGGTTGAATCACGTCACTGACTCGCATTTTTTATCGTGAGGATGAGAAGGGGTTCTCGCCCTCTATGTCATGCGAGAGAGGCGACAGCTTCGTGCGTACATGCTTGAGAACAGTTAACCAGGCGCGTCCTCGTATGCCCTGCTTAACCGCTGCTTCGTGTCTTCAAACCGGAGCATGAGCCGGTCAGAGATTGCGGCAACATGCCTGAATTTGAAGTACGATGCTGCAATTGAGCTGATTATTCAGAACCATGACTATTCCTGTTAAAAATATAACCGAACCCAAAGTCTCCTGTTCAAATTGTCAGGCCTGTTGCTGCCGCCTCGAAGTCATGATTATTTCTGACACAGGGGTTCCGGAGCGGCATATTGCTGTCGATGAGTGGGGTGGCGAAACCATGTTGCGGCTGGCGGATGGCTGGTGCTCCGCAATAGATCGGGAGACGTTCATGTGTACCATTTATGAGAACCGGCCCTGGATCTGTCGGGAATTTGAAATGGGTTCCGATGAATGTCTTGATGAGAGGGCGGCGCTGCTTTAGTAGCATACAGCGCCGAAACTGACCGAAACGGCACGTTATTTCCTGTGTCGGGCCAATTTCCACTTTTCCTTCCCTGGGCTATTCTCAAACCGTTGGCGTGGGCCACCACGTTGAAATGTGGATAAAAACAATAAAAGCGGCGGCAGGGTAGTTATGAGCAAACAACATGTAGACGTACTGATTATCGGTGCTGGCGTATCCGGTATTGGTATGGCCTGTCACCTCAAGCGGGAGTGCCCGGGCAAGTCTTTCACCATTCTCGAACGTCGGGAGTCCCTTGGCGGTACCTGGGATCTTTTCCGCTATCCCGGTATCCGTTCCGATTCCGACATGTACACCTTCGGCTATAACTTCCGCCCCTGGACCAGTGGCAAGGTGCTGGCGGATGGCCCGTCCATCAAGCAGTACGTCCGTGACACCGCAGCGGACAACGCTATTGATCAACATATCTGTTATGGCGTGGCGGTGAAACGTGCGGAATGGTCTGGCACCGACAAGTGCTGGACGCTGACCGCCGAGGAAGAGGCGACCGGTGAGACGCTCACATTTACCGCCAGCTTCATGATCGGTTGCACCGGTTACTACAACTATGACGCCGGCTACAAACCGGATTTTCCCGGTGAGGACCGTTTCAAAGGCCAGATTGTGCATCCCCAGCACTGGCCGGAGAACCTGGACTATGCCGGCAAGCGTGTGGTGGTTATTGGCAGCGGTGCCACGGCCATAACGCTGGTACCGACGATGGCAGAGGAAGCCGAACACGTCACCATGCTGCAGCGCTCACCCTCCTACCTGATGCCGTTGCCATCGGATGACAGGGTGGCGATGTTTTTCCAGAAAGTGCTGCCCGCCAAATCTGCTTATCGCCTGACCCGGGCACGGAATGTGGCCGTCGCCCGTTTCCTGTATAACCGCTCGCGCAAGAACCCGGGGATCATGCGCCGTTTGATGCTGGGCCTGGTGCGCCGGCAACTGGATGGCAAGGCCGATATGAGTCACTTCTCCCCCAGCTACAACCCCTGGGACCAGCGGCTGTGCGTGGTCAAGGATGGCGATCTGTTCGGCGCCATTCGCGCTGGCAGGGCCTCGGTTGTAACGGATCACATTGAGCGCTTTACGGAACAGGGGATCCGGCTGAAATCCTGCCAGGAGCTGACGGCGGATATCATCATTCCGGCCACGGGGCTG
>CAZFPG010000175.1:0-7133 GCA_964521055.1 uncultured Marinobacter sp. | reverse complement strand
CTGGGTGAACACCTACCGGGCGGTATCGGCGATGGCCCCGATCGGTGGCTTCGGCGACAGCGGTTACGGCCGCGAGTGCGGTATAGACGCGGTGCGCGACTACACCGACCTCAAGACCCTGTGGATCAACCTGTCTACAGATCCTATGCCCGACCCTTTCATTATGCGTTAATGCGGGAGAGAACCATGATCGAAACACGAGACTACAAGCAGGTCCTGGGTGCCTTCCCTAGCGGGGTTACCGTGGTTACTGCCATTGATGACGACGGTCGGCTGGTGGGATTTACCGCCAGCGCCTTTTCCGCGGTTTCCATGGAACCGCCGCTGGTATTGATCTGCCCGAGCCTGAATTCGGATTCCTATCCGGTTATCAAACGCATTGGCCGCTTTGCAATCCATATCCTGGGACAGGATCAGCAGGCCATCGCTTACCGGTTCGCCGGCAAGGGTCGTGACAAAGGTGAAGGCATCGATTGGCACCGCTCCGAACTGGAAAATGCCCTGATTAACGGGTCGGCGGCCTGCCTTGAGTGTCGCATTTGGGAAGATTACCCGGGCGGCGATCACGCTATTCTGGTTGGCGAGGTGCAGAAGCTGTGGTGCGGCGGCAGTGAAGTGGACCCGCTGCTGTACTGCCGTGGCAAGATGGACCAACTGCCGGAGAACCTGCGTGCCCTGGCGCGCGCTTCCTGATTCACCTGAACGAGGACATTCTTATGTCAGAAGAGCGTTTTGAACGCGGCCTGGCCAAACGCAGGCGGGTCCTGGGTGCGGAGTACGTTGACCAATCCATGCGCAACGCGGATGCTTTCAACCAGCCGCTCCAGGAACTGGTCACCGAATACTGCTGGGGAAACGTGTGGCAGCGGGAAGGCCTCAGCGACCGCGATCGCAGCATGATAAACTTGGCCATGATTACGGCCCTCAACCGTCCACACGAGCTGCGCCTTCACGTACGAGGCGCGATCAATAACGGCATGAGCGTTGAAGAAATACGTGAGGTGCTGATGCAGACGGCAGTGTATTGCGGTATTCCGGCCGCCATCGACGCCTTCCGTCAGGCCCGCGACGTGCTCAGCGAAATGGGCGAAATTTAGCCACTGTCTAGAGTCAGCCAGAGCCAGGAGACCAAATGCAACGGACCCCATTGGACGACAGCCTCAAAGTCACGCGCAATCAACCGACATTGCGGGAGATGGTGCTCGACAAGTTGCGCCAGGCCATCATGAGCTTCCAGCTCCTGCCCGGCGACCGCCTGGTGGAACGGGATCTCTGTGACAAACTGGGGGTCAGCCGGACCTCAGTGCGTGAAGCTCTGCGCCACCTTGAAGCCGAGGGTCTGGTCGAAAGCGAAAGCGGCCGCGGGCCCCAGGTTGCCGTCATTACCCTGGAAGACGCACGCGATATCTACGAGTTGCGTTGCGTGCTGGAAAGCATGGTGGTCCAGCTATTCACCCAGAAAGCCACCCGACAACAGATGGCAGAGTTCGATCACGCCTGGGAGATTCTCAAGGCGGCCCTGCGCAGCGGCGACACGGTCGCCATCGTCAATGCCGTGAGCGACTTCTACGGCGTTTTGTACGAAGGTGCGGGCAACCGCATCGCCGGACAGTTTCTGAGCCAACTGCAGGCCCGCGTCAACTACCTGCGCGCCACATCGGTGTCGCAGAAGGAGCGCTACGTCGACAGCTTCAAGGAAATGACGAAAATCGTCGACGCCATCAAGGCACGGAATCCCGAAGCCGCTCATGAAGCCTGTGTTGAGCACATCAAGGCGGCGTCCAGGGTCGCCCTGGCGGCACTCGCGGAAAAGCAGAGCAAAGCCGTCGACCCAATCACGCCCCCCCTTAATCCGGCTCAAAGCCTGCGGTGAGGCAGCCTATGCCCAGGTACTGCACACAATGCGGCAGCGGACCCCTTTCACGGGGAGTTCCTGCCGGAGACACCCACGAGCGGGACTATTGCACCGCCTGTGGCGGCATTGTCTACGATAATCCCCGGGTTATTGCCGGCGCCATCATTGAACAGGACGGTCGCCTGCTCCTTTGCCAGCGGGGCATCCCGCCTCGCGTAGGCACCTGGACGCTACCAGCAGGCTTCATGGAGCGCGGGGAATGCGTAGAGGAAGCGGCACGC
Source organism: uncultured Marinobacter sp. (assembly GCA_964521055.1). Lineage (GTDB taxonomy): Bacteria > Pseudomonadota > Gammaproteobacteria > Pseudomonadales > Oleiphilaceae > Marinobacter. Next base: position 4,997 of record CAZFPG010000175.1, on the reverse strand, counting down.
CGCGAAGTCTGGGAAGAAACCGGCATCGACGCCGAAGTAACCACGCCCTACTCCATCTTCAGTGTGCCGCCCACCAATGAGCTGTACATCATCTACCGGGCCAACGTGCTCGCCTGGGATGATCCCCCCGGCCACGAGACCCAGGCCGTTGACTGGTTTGCCCCCGAGCAGATTCCCTGGGAGCTGATCTTCTATCCAGCCATTCGCCAGATCCTGGAACGCTATATCGTCGAGCGTGCCGGCGGCACCTACGGCATCTACACCGGCAGTATGGAAACCGGCAACATTCACTTTATGCGCTGAGCAGTACATTACGGCTCGACGATCTCAACCACTTCCAGATCGAACCCGGAGAGCCCCTTGTAGTTCAGCGGCGCACCCATTAATCGCAATTTGCGAATACCCAGATCGGACAGAATCTGGGAGCCCGTTCCCACACTCGAATAACGAATTGACGACGCATCCGGTGGCGGGGTGTTCTGCCGTGTCGCGCGCGACAGCAGGCTCTGGGAAGATTCATGGCTGGCCAGAATCACCACCGCGCCGTGCCCTGCCCGCGCCACATTTTCCAATGCCGACCACAGGGACCAGGCCCTCGGCCCCTGATAATCCGCCCCCACCAGGTCGCGCAGCGGGTCTACCGAGTGCACCCGGACCAGTGTAGGCTCCGGCCCGTTGACATCGCCCATGGTCAAAGCCAGGTGCGCATCACCGGTGATCAGATCCTCATAAGTGTGTAGGACGAAATCCCCGTGCGCGGTGGACAACGGTTGCTGACCGGTATGTTCGACAGTTTTCTCTCTCGCCAACCGATACTGGATCAGGTCCGCAATGGTGCCAATCCTGATGCCGTGGCGTTGGGCAAAGGCCTCCAGATCCGAACGTCGCGCCATACTGCCGTCGTCGTTCATAACCTCGACAATCACCGCCGCTGGCTCCAGGCCCGCCAGGCGCGTGAGATCGCAGCCTGCCTCGGTGTGGCCGGCACGGCTCAGCACGCCACCATCGCGGGCCCGCAACGGAAAAATATGGCCAGGCTGGACCAGATCCCGGGGGTGAGCATCCGGGGCTACGGCGGCCTTTACGGTCGTCGCCCGGTCCGCCGCCGAGATGCCAGTTGTCACCCCTTCACGGGCTTCTATGGACACGGTAAACGCCGTCGCGAAGCTGGCCCCGTTATTGGCCACCATCGGCCACAGGTCCAGTTGCTCACAGCGCTCCCCACTCAGCGTCAGACAGATAAGCCCCCGGGCATGGGTGGCCATAAAATTGATGGCATCCGGTGTGACGTACTCCGCGGCCATCACCAGGTCGCCTTCGTTCTCACGGTCTTCATCGTCCAGCAGGACCACCATGCGTCCGGCGCGGATGTCTTCAATCAGGCTCTCGGTCGGGTCGAAACTCATCATGTTCATCACTCTATGGAATCAATTGACACCGTCTTTGGTTCCTTGCAATCTTGGCATACCATAATACCAAATACCACGAAAAATAAGGAAACAGAGGATGGCAAAAGCCTATTGGATCGCGAACGTCACCGTAACCGACCCCGACAACTACGCCGCCTACCAGTCACTGGCTCCGGAAGCCTTTCGGGCGTATGGGGCCCGATTTATCGCCCGGGGCGGCCGTAACGAGGCCCTTGAAGGCCGACAAACGCCGCAGCGCACGGTGGTTATCGAGTTCCCTAGTTACCAGCACGCCTACGATTGCTATCACTCAGGAGCATACCAAAAAGCACGACAGGCACGCCGAGAGGCGTCGGAGGTAGATATTGTTATTGTTGAGGGGCTTTGATCCTTTTCCCGGTGACAAAGCGCAAGCTCAACCTCCCATACCGGCGAAACCTGCATTTGCTCACACCCGCTCAGGTTCCAGTTGTGTAATAAACCGAAGTCGATCCGAGAGCAAAGCCTGGTATTGGGCTTTCATGTCCTCAGGCATAAACGAGGCCTCAATGATTGCTGGAGCCGCTTTCTTCACCTTGGCCGCCAGGGCGGCAATCCGCTTCTTCACTGTTTTTGCAATAAGCCCGGACTTCTCTCCCAGTTCAACAAAATCGGATCCGGAGTAGTAGCCATTCCCCATGGTGTGATAATAGTTGGGTTCGCCCTCTCTAAGCATATTCAGAGCCATGGGGTTAACGGCCCTGGAGCTGTATAGGCTCGAAGCCAATACGTCATAGCAGGGGGCCAGCTTCAGCACGGCGTCATGCAGGAAACTGATATTCTTCAGGTGATGGTCGTCATTTCCCACCATGTAGCTGAACACAAGCCTTTCCAGCAGCTCCATGGCCACAGCGGCACCCGCGTTCTCCATGACCAACTCGATGACGGTTTGATAACTGGCTGCAGTGTACTTGTGCGATGAATCGGAATTAGAGATGCCCAACGCCTGCATGGCATCTTCCTGGTGTAGCCTGGCGCCATCCCCGAAATCCCGGTCGTAACGGCGGATTGCAAAAACCAGGTGCCCATCCCTGAGCTTGATCAGCCCACAGGGTGGCACCGTAAATCCGACTCTACTCATCAGGGTGAGCGTTGCATGTTCATTCTCGGCGACGTAGGGATACTCTTCCGGGGAGGGCTTCATAATGAACTGGCCGCCGCTGTCCACCAGTCTGAGACTTCCATCCTGGATAGCCATCTGAGCTTTCATCTGGACACCGCTGATCGAAAAACCATGAGTTTTCCGGGGCATGGCAGTCACAAGATCCTTGCGACTCTCTGCCAGTTCCAGATTGACCTTGCGGGTGCCGAACATCCGTTCCAGGCAATGAGCGTGGTACTGGGACGCTGGCCCCACGGACAGAGCTTTAAGACAGATCAAGCAGCTCAATGGTCACAGCTCCAGGTAGATCGTCTCCGTTGTGCACAAGTAGAGAGAAGTCATCATTCGGGTCGATGCGCTGTTCAGTGGCCTGCACCCGCTTGAGCCAGCCTTCGCTGACCAATCCGCTAAAGTAAGGTGGCAGACCTTTGTACTCAAAAGGCTCCTCGCGCAAGGGCATGCTCAGGCTGAGTGGCGGCTGCCGGAGTTTCAGGTAGGTTTTGTCGTACTGGAACCGAACCGTGTCGCCTTCGCGCTCAAGGATGCCGGCCACTCGACCATTCATCTTCACCTGCGCTTTCATTTCAGCTCAATCCAGAGTTTGAAGTTCAGTACCGATCCGATTCCTTCAAGTGTGCGAATCGTCGGATTACCGTTGCCACTTTCTATTGAGCGATAGGTGTTGGGCGAGATACCACTCAACTCGCTGACTTCGGTGGGATTGAGGTTAAGCGCCTTCCTCCGTGCCTGCAGGAGATTGGCCAACTCCGAAAGAGGGCGAAGATCCGGCTCATCAGATGCCTCGATTTGCGCTGCCAAAGTCTGCAGGTGCTGGATTTCTTCGTTCACAGCTTCCAGTAATCCCTGCTTGGTTTTCATGATGACCACCACTCGTCAGTTAAGTGCACATATAGACTTTATTTAAAGCCATTAAGCACTATACTGCCACTTCAATAGACCAAACTCAATATAATTCTATTTTAAGCCATATGAATGATTTTGTGTCATTAAATTGCACAGACAGATGCTGACCACCCTCAAGCCCAGCCAGAATCAAGGCCTGCCATCCGGCGGCGCACCTTCTTCACATTTCCTGCAATCGAGCTCAAACCCCAGCATCGAATTCCGGCCCTCCGCCGTGGTGACCCATGGGCGGTTCACCCATGGCGGCGTATGACGCACATGCTGGTTGTGGCCACACGCCAACTGCGCGACCCAGTGGTTTTCTTCGTCTTTGTGGTAGCCGGTGATGGGTTGTTTCATGTGTCCAGTTTAGAACCAGAACCCTGGTCCCGCAGAGGTGGGGCCGAATACAAGTCGCACAGGCAATTTGGGTACTGTAAGTCAGGCGGGACTGATCACCCCGAGGCTATACGGGTTCTTTCTCGACGCTAACAAGGCCTTCTCGAAAGGCCGCCAACAACCCCGAACCACCCTCCCTAGGAGAAGTACCTCCATCTCTCTCCAGATTGGCGACTTGATCCTCACTCAACAATTTTTTCAAGAACGTAAACGTCGGAGCACAGGCAACCTGGGCGACATCGAGACCTAACACATGGGCTCCGGAAAGCCGGGTATCCCAATCATAGGTTTCAAGGACAGTAGCGTGTTGCAGGTACAATTGCTCCATAAACCCGGGGAGGTTCTCATAGTTTGTTGCCAGGTACACCAAGTCGGCAGCATCCTTTTTTCGGGTTTGAGCGTCTCTTTCAAACCATGCCAGCAATTTCAGCAACGCGAGCCCTCGGGGACTGGCTACGGCCAGATTCAATGCCGGGTCGCTATCGACGGTTATCCAAACAGCATCTTGAAGTGCTTCCTGAAAACCCATAACCCCCATCTCCACGTCGCCATCGGGCGGCCACGCTATTTTTGAGCCCACATCTTCAAGTGGACCAAAAGGGATAATATCAAGGGGAACTCCCTGCGAGTCATACAAGCGATGGGGGATATCACTTTTCGTGTAGCCTTCCGCAACCAGGCTTCCGCAGATGCTGTCAAAAGCCGCCCAATCAGAAACCTGAACGGCAAGATCAATATCCCGCGTCGCCCTCTGAATCGGTGCTCCATAGCCATGATGCATGACCAGATCCCTGGCAGAAGCGCCGATAACGATGAATGGTACCTGCTTCTCCGAGGCGACCCGGATTATTGCTTCATAGGTTTTCAATTGAACCGGGTCAATCGACTTGGAGTCGAGTTTTAATTCGGTCATAAAGTCGCTCAGCCGCTTCCAGGTTGCGTGGATCGCCGCTCGCCAAAAGATCTGCATAGACGAGAACGTCTGGCGCAGCGACTTGGTGTTTCATGTTTTTACCGGTATTTTCCAGAGAACCGTGCCAGAATTTTTCGCAGAGCCGAATGGTGTCGGATGTCTTGGGTCTATTTGTGTCAGCTTTTCGAAGCCTGTAATTCATCAGCAAGGTTTTCAGGTTATTTTTCGGTAA
>CAZFPG010000174.1:0-7134 GCA_964521055.1 uncultured Marinobacter sp. | reverse complement strand
AGGATCTTCTCCACCATTGCCACCATCGGCACACCCCTGGATGTCACCGCTCAGAATTTGCGAATCGAGCATTTCTTTCCGATGGATGAGGGCACTAAGGCTTATTGGCAGGGTTGAAGCATGCAAATCCGCGTCATGCTTTACTTCACTCCTCGTGGCGTCGCGCCACGAGGCTTAGGGATGAATTGGTGCCGTTGAACTTAGCCAGGTAGGGGGTAGTACATTGGTTACGCCCGGGAGATAGATTGGTTCTCCCGGGCATTCTTTCGTGTTGGTGTTATTGTGCCAGGGAGATTTCACCTGGATTGATCTTCAGTTCGGAGAGCTTACCCAGAAGGCCGGCGATATTCGCTTTTCCGGAGCCTTCGTTGGCCAGCCTCAGGCGTTTGATGGCCGCAAACGCATCGCCGATGGTTGCTGTGTAGGGGGCCTCAATCGTTTCGTTCAATACCACCGCGCCATCGTTCTCCAGGTCAGTCAGGATGTATTTGACGTGGGTGGTTACCTCAAAGTCGAGCCCGAACATGGGCTGGTCCACTTTCAACATGATCACTTCAAGCTGATAGCGTCCTTTGCCCGATAGCAGTCCTTGCTCGAGCAAGCTTTCTTTCAGGGCACCGGCAAAAGCCTCATTGTCGATTTCCGAGGTCCATGCCGGGTTGGTCTTCTCGCCACCAGTCACGCTGGATACGCCCATGTTGTTTTCCAGGCCAGCATCGAATTCCTTGGCCGGACCGTCGTACACCATGTTTTCCATTTTTGCACCAGAGGCGCAGCCAGAAAGGTATACCAACGCAGCCAGTACAACCATAATCCTTACGTTCAGCACAGCAGATTCCTTTTAAAATGTTTGTGTTTTTAGAGTGTTGCCTGACGGCGGTCTTATGCACAGGCAGCCTCGCAATATTAACCGAGCGACGGTTGGCGGGCTATGAACCAGTCTGCTGAGAGGGTAAAACCTGGTGAAATTCCTGATCGGAATCGGATGGTCTCAGAGAACTCTATGCAAATCGGCGTCATCGCAGATACCCACAGCAAAATGCGTCCCGAAGCCCTGGAGGTATTGAAAGGCTCGGGTTTGATTAATTCGGCCCGCCGTCATTCGTGTTGGCGTGCCCGGCCTTTCGTTGTACCTTTTAATCTGCCACAGCAACTAATCCATCTCGCCGTCGGGTAAAGCGCAGTGTTTAAAAGGTTAAGGAAAGCCGTAAATCCATTCCTTGTGTTTTCGCTCTTTATGGTCGTTGCAAGCGCGGGCTATGCAGAGATCTATAAATGGGTTGATGAAGACGGGAAGATTCATTTCAGCGACCGAAAAGACCACAGCGTTAAGCAGGAAGTTGTCAATGTGAAGCCAGGCGCGTCGAAATGGTCGCGTTTTGATATCAAGGTTGAAACAGTAGATGTAGAGCTGAGTGACGAGGAAAGCCAGCAGATTGTTGACGGCGTGAACAATGTCTATGAGTTTTTCGATCGTGTAATGTCCTTTGACATGTACAGGACTGTGCCCGTCAATATCCTGATTTTCAAGGGTAGGGCTGAATACCAGAACTATCTGGTTCGCAATAACAAAGGCCTGGCGGTTGCTTCGTACGGCCTGTATATGCCCTCTGAACATCAGATCGCCGTCTATATGCGGGAAAACAGAAGCCTTACCTTTAAAACGATCAAGCATGAGGTGGGCCATGCGGTTGTCGATACCATCGTTCCCTATGCGCCGGCCTGGTTGAATGAGGGGCTTGCCGAGCAGATGGAGATGCTGGAGCGTGATCAGGAGGGGTTGTATTTTGAGCGTCACGAGGAAAACCTGCGGGTTGTCGCTCAAGCCCATGAACAGGGCCATTTAACGAGTATCGAGCAGTTTCTGAAGCTATCCAGCAATAAATGGCGGCATTCAGAAATGTCGGGGCACTGGAGCCTGCGGGCTCAGTCCGGTCAGTTCCTTAGCTTCCTGCTCTCCCAGCCAACCCGCCGTAACTTTGTGGTGCGGCTGATGCACAACTTTAACCGGGGTGATCGCACCCTCTCGTATTACCTAGTGGATGATAATTACATTGGCGGGGTAAGTATGTTGGGGCTGGACTGGAGGCGTTGGTTGCACAAACAGGGTAAAGGGGTCATCAGGCTTTAGTCTTCTTCAGCCACTGGCACACCAGCTCTGCTGCCGATTGGTCATCAATCCCCATTTCGGAGATTGTACTCCAGGTATCGATATCCATAGCCACCCGGAGCGTTGCTCGATAACGTTTCGCGCTGGCACCTTGCTTCCCCGCTGGCACCAATGCGTCCTCAAGGCTTTGCAGCAGCTGCATCCATCCGTTTTCAACCACATCTGCCAGGGCGGGCATTGTCTTCGCGTCCCGCATCACTTTTCCCATCATGTCGTAGGTACGGCGGTAGTAGTCGTAAAGCAACCGGAGCGCGCCGTCGGCCCGCTTTAACTCATCTGGCTCTGCGAGTGCCTGCGCAAAATCTGGCGGTGGGTTATCGGCTAGCCAGTGATCACTACAGGCACGAAACATCGCGGAGTCATCAGGGAAGTGTTTGTACACCGTTACGCGGCCGACACCCGCCAGGTTTGCAATGTCACTAATGGTTGTCTGCGCTGGCCCGACCGTTCGGTGTAACTCAACGACCGCTTCGGTAATCCGTCGCCGGGTCTGTTCTTCCTGTTTTGCCCGGGTGGTTTTGCGGTAGCTACGTTTGGGGGAGTTAATCGACATACAGGATGTATACTCAATATTGACAGGTGCATGATTGAGAGATAATCTCTCGTATTGAATATACATAGTGTATTCTTAAATTGAGTGGAACGCGAGTCGGGGGCGGGTCTCCCTGACTACAACCAGGGGGATAACTCATGAATAACGCATCTCTGCCGACTGTCACTAACCGCGAGCGCTGGCTGTACCAACTTGGCATCATCCTGTTTCTCATGGGTTTGTTGACCGGGTTTCTACTGCCGTTAATGGAAAATGCCAGAATGGGGCTTTCGAGCCACCTTGAGGGCATCATGAACGGAATGGTGCTGATTGTGCTGGGTGTGGTCTGGCCCAAACTTCGGCTGGGCCGCATGGCCGAAAGAGTTGCATTTGGTCTTGCGGTATTCGGTACCTACACCAACTGGCTGGCCACGTTGGCTGCCGGCTTTATTGGTGCAGGGGAATCCATGATGCCGATAGCCGCTGCAGGCTTTGAGGGCTCGACACTACAAGAAGGCCTTATTGCCGTAGCCCTGACATCGCTCTCGGTGGCGATGGTGGTGGTTGCCGTGATGGTGCTTTGGGGAGTCTGGAACCACGGGAAGCAGGCTGGATAGGTGATATCGCCTTCGAGTATTCCGTTTCGTGGGGATGATGTGCTCGCGCGACCTGAGTTATAGCCCGTTACTCACTGCGCGACCACACTTCCCCATGTTGCATTACCCGAAATTCCGACCCACTGATGCCCTGCCTCTCCAGCGTCGCAGGCTCATGGGAACACAGAAGCGCAGGTTATCCCCGAAACGTCGGTGCAACTGGCGCACCGTTGCATCGTCGAGGTGGTCGTAGTGATTGTGGGAAATCGGTAATTCCGCCATATCCCGATTGTCGAATATACTGAGCCATGGAACTTGCGGTTTGGATTACCCTTATAAACCCGCCACAAGAGGATTGGATATGCCTCATTTTCGTTTTATCCGCCTGCTCGGTTTTGCTGTTCTTGCTGTTTTTCTCGCTGCCTCTGCCGCTCAGGCTCATCACGGTTGGGCCTGGGCAACGGGCGAGGAATTCGAGATCACCGGTACCGTCACGTCAGTTCGCCTTGGTAATCCCCATGGTGAGGTCACCATAGACGTTGATGGTGAGGCATGGGTTGTGGAAGTCGGTCAGCCCTGGCGTAATGACCGAGCCGGGCTCAGCAAAGAGCTTTTAAGCGACGGTCGGGAAATTACCGTGCATGGTCATCGTTCCGCCAAAGAAGGTGAACTTCTGATCAAGGCTGAGCGGATTGTGATCGACGGGAAGAACTACGATCTGTATCCCGGTCGTGATTCCTGAGCCCGGGAATGATTGAGCAGGCACTGGTCTTCGCCGAAAACCTGGCATTTGTCTCGGCCCTGCGCAATTCCACGTTGATGTACCCGCTGGTAAACGCCGGGCATATTTTGGGGGTTGCGCTGCTGGTGGGCGGAATTGTGCCGCTGGATTTGCGTTTGCTGGGACTCTGGCGCCACTACCCCGTGACGGTGTTTGTGGATGTGCTTCGAGCCACATCGGCGATTGGTCTGGGGTTGGCGGTTGCCTGTGGTGTGCTTTTGTTTGCCACGGCGGCCGTGGACTATGCCGGTTCGTTGTTGTTCCAGGTGAAGATGGTGCTTGTCTTGTTGGGTGTGTCGAACGCGCTGATTCTGGGGCGGGTGCTGAAGCGCCGTGATATACGGGGCCTCCCAATGAATGCCTGCATGCCTTTGCCCTTAAGGGCAGGTGCCTTGTTGTCTCTGGTGGTCTGGGTTAGTGCGTTGGTCCTTGGCAGGCTACTGGGATACTTCTGAGCAGGCGATCTCTGCGCGGCATTGGGGGAAAGGACGCGCTGGCGCGTCCAGAGTATGATTGAGGATTGACTATATGAAGTACCCTAAGCCAATGTAGCCGACTCGCACTGCGAGGAGGATATCGGCGGTTTCCATACGGTGAGGTCTTCCGGTAGGTTTGATCGTGTGCATTGATTACTAGAATACTGAGATTTTCAATTTTGATTCAGAGGAGGTACCAGACTTTGCGATCCCCATTGCGATTACAGGCCAGCGCCCTGCTGCTGGCCATGGTGATGCCGCTGGCCCCAGGGCACGCCGCGGAGGTTGACGGTGATGTGACCGAGGAGTCATTAGGCCAGGACTTGCAAGTCCTCGATCAGGAGCTGGCGGATTTCAGCAGCGATCGGCGGGATCAATTGCTAACGGACATCGAGGATGTCCTCGGCGCCATCGAGACCCGTATAGCGACACTGGACAGTCGTCTGCGGGATAACTGGAACTCGGCCGATAGGTTAGAGCGGGCCCAGGCGCAGACTGCAGTGGCAGCGCTGCGGCGGGAACGTTCACGGGTTATGGAATGGCACCAGCGTATGCAGGACAGCACCGGTTTTACCTGGGAGTCCATGAAGGGTGGCTTCAACGAAGCCTTCGACGACCTCTCCGAAGCCTGGCAGAACGCGGAGGAGAATGTCCGCAAGGCCGTCGAGGAAGACTGACAGAGCACTCACTCCGACAATTTTTTCCTGTTTCAGATACTATGGACCATTGACACTGGCGAATCAGCCAGGATCTAACCTGGGAGATATCATGAGCAAGAAACCCGTAAAAGCCACATTAACGACTGCCACGATTGAGGAGCAGACTGCTGCTTTTTTGAAGTCCGGCGGTTGTATTGAGTACGTGGGCAAAGGTAAAAGTGGACAATTTGCCTCTACAGGCTCAAAACAGATTGACCTGAAAACTAGCTGATGAGTTTGCTGCCTGGTAACAGCGTTTTTTGAATTGGCGTTGGTCCGCACTTCTGTGTTGAGGCTGGCTAGTCCAGAACCTTCGGCCAATTCGCATCTGCCTGGCGAATAAACCCATCGGGGCCTTCCAGCCATTTATCCTGCACGGACTGGTTGTAGTTCAGGTACAGCCGGCCGTCCTGGATGCTCCAGTGCTTTGGGTCCCCTTTGGCGAGATAGCCCTGGCTCACCGCCCAGGCACAATAGCCGCCATAGGCCGGAGCGTAACGTTCAGGATTGTCTTCGAAGCGGGCAAGATTCTCGGCGCTGGAGAATCGCCAGGTGGCCCCCAGGTACTGGGTGGTGTATTCGCTGGAGCCCTTGGTGGGTTCTCCTGTTTCGAAGTAACTGACGGTGTCGTATCCGCCTGCACCAGTATTACTCAGGAGGCCGGTGTAGACTTGTGGTTCGGAAGCCCATGCGCTGGTTGTGAAGAGCAGGGCAGTGGCGATCAACATCAAGAGCCTGTTCATGTCATTCTCCCTTATTGATAGAGGCTACAGGCACTAAGACATCGGCGGTAGCAGTTTGTTACCCGGCAAAATCCCGAATTGTGTCCTACCATTGGAAAGGTAAATTCCTCACTGCCTGTCATTTCCGAGAAACTTACTATCATGGTTGAGTAGTAACGGGGTCAGGCGAAATCATAATCCCCGCCCTTTGTAAGCGCGTTCTGGTAAGCCGGCCTGGCATGCACCCGCTCCACCCATGCGGTGATATGGGGCCGGTTCTTGCCAACGATTCCCCGCGCTACTGAGGCTTCCAGCGGGAAGCTCATCTGGATGTCCGCGGCGCTGAGGTTGTCCCCGAGAAACCAGGTATTTTCTGCCAGGTGCGATTCGACAAAGTCCAGGTGCATTCTGATCATGGGGCCGATGAAGGTTTCATTGGTCTTGTCTGCAATGCCTTTTGCCACCGGCTTGATAAAGAATGGCATCGGGCTGGTTTTCACCTTCTGAAACACCAGGCGCATAACCAGTGGAGGCATCAGGGAGCCTTCGGCGTAATGCAGCCAGTAGGTGTAATCAAGCCATGCCTGGCCACCGGCCTCCGGTAGCATGGTGTCTTTGCCATAGGTATGGGCAAGGTACTCGATAATGGCGCCGGACTCCGCCACCACCAGATCGCCGTCGGTGATTACCGGTGATTTACCCAGAGGGTGTACTTTTTTCAGGCTTTCCGGCGCCAGCATGGTTTTGGGGTCGCGCTCATAGCGCTGGATCCCGTAGGGCATTCCCAACTCTTCCAGCATCCAGAGTACGCGTTGTGAGCGGGAATTATTGAGGTGGTGAACTGTGATCATGCAGAAACTCCGTTCGCATCGAAAGAATAAGCAGACTAGCAGAGTACTCTGCAAATGGCTTTTTGGTTTACTACCATTACGCTTGAGCCTGCGCCGATTATCGGTAATCTCTACCCCTTTGTATTCCCCTGAATCCATCCCCATAAACCCTGTAACAACCCATATATCAGGAGGTCGATCATGGCGGAGCCATCACTGAAGGAACAACTGAACGACGCGGTGAAGAACGCAATGCGGAACAGGGATAAAACCCGGCTTGTCACCTTGCGCATGGCCCAGTCCGCGGTCAAGCAGATCGAGATTGATGA
>CAZFPG010000173.1:0-7171 GCA_964521055.1 uncultured Marinobacter sp. | reverse complement strand
TCATGATGGCGCTGTAGGGGGTGACGGAATACATCCCGTGAAAGGTGGAGACAACGGCCGGCCGCTGGTTTACCGGAATGCTTTTCAGGGCCAGGAAAATGATCCAGGCTGGCATACGGGAGCGGACATGCACAATATCCGGTTCCAGCTCCAGCAGCAGTTTCCGCATAGGCAGAATCTGCCCGAACGATGCCGGGGTTTTCCGGTGTATGGGCATGAAAATATGTTCCGAGCCCTGGCCACGAAGCTGCTCGGCCATGGGCCCGCCCTTTGATACCACAAAGGATTCGTGGCCGCGTTTCACCAGGTCGGCAGCGAATTCCACGGTGCCCCTTTCAACGCCACCACTGTAGAGCGCGGGTAAAGCCTGCAGAATTCTCAATGTTTGCCTCCCTTCAGGAAGTGCTTGATCAACCATCGGGCGGCCCGGTCGGCTTCCCAAAGGTGATGTGATTCAGGCGGTTTGCCCGCCATCACCGAGGCATGGTCGCTCCAGCGCGCAACGTACCCGCTTTCCACAAGACTGGCCATACCGCGGGCGACCCGGCTGTTGGGTCTGGGAGCCAGTTCAAACAGGCCGGTGGGTACACCGGAGGTAGCGGTTTCGCAAGCCATGGAGGTGCTGTCGGGTGTCACCCAGGCCGCACGGGATGCGGCCAGTTGGTGGGAGAGCCAGCTTGCATGGGTTCGTCCCGCTTCCACCACTGTAACCTTGGGGCCCGCCAGTTCCTGCAGTTTCTCCACAAGGGTTGCTGGTGTGCGGCGTGAACCACTGATGGTCCAGCGCCAGTCGGGGTAGCTGCCCATGAGTTGTGATATCTGCCCCAGCACCACATCGTCGTCCCAGTCAAAATGAGGAGAGGGGCCGCCGATAAGGATCAGACCTTCGGGCTTGTCGGTAATCCTCGCCAGCGGCGTGATGGCATTGATGACGCCTTCTGTGGTCAGGATTTTTTCCCCTGGTGGTACGGCATCATGCTCGGGAATGATGGCCGCATCGACCCAACTGAGAGGAAATCCCGGTTTCATCAGGACCGCCGTTTTTGTTTTCCGGCGCCGACGGAGGGACAACAGCAGGCGGTGCGTGCTGCTGCCTGCGGCGATTATCAGCTTTGGTGCGCCCAGGGTTGTATCCATGGCCGGGGCAATGCCCAGCAATGCCCGCCACAGGGGAACCTTTATCACCGAGGCATCAACTTCCAGAACATTGGCTCCGGCCAACACCCGCAAGCGATTGCCCAGCCCTTTCAACTGGTTGTGGTGCCCGGGTTTATTATCTGTGAGCAACCAGACAACCGGTGCTGAGGGTTCCATTCAGTTCGCTTCCTTGCGGTAAAGATCCGGGTCTTCCCGGGAGGGGCGGGTCTTGAAGCGCCGGTGCATCCAGAGGTACTGGTCCGGATGTTTGCGGATCTCATTTTCAATGGTTTTGTTGACCAGTGTTGCATCCGTCATGTCATCCCCGGAGGGGAAGTTCTCCAGCGGAGGGTGGAAATGGATGTCGTAACCCGGTTCATGCTCCCGCCGGAAGTGGCTGAACGGTACTACAGCGCACCCGCTGCGATCGGCGATCCTTGAGGTGGCGGTAATGGAGCCTGCCGGCACTCCGAAAAACGGGGCAAACACGATGCCCTTGCGGCCGTAATCCTGATCCGTGGCGTACCAGACAATGCGATTGTTCTTTAGCTGTTTGAGCAGGCCACGCAGGTTTCTGCTGTCCAGTGCCATACCGTACCGGCGTTCCCGGGCGCGGGTCATCACCGCGTTCATCAGCGGGTTGTTGTGGTCACGCTGCATCACGTCGGCCTCAATGTATTCTGTTACCAGGCTGCCACCGAGATCGAGTGTGCTGTAGTGCCCCCCAAGCAGCAGGATGCCTTTGCCCATTGCCAGAGCTGCATCAACATGCTCAAGCCCGTGCACCTCGGTGACGGCAATGAAGGAAGTGGGGTTGCGGAACCAGGCCAGCCCGAGCTCCATCAGCCCGATACCATTGGCCTGAAAAGACTTTTTGACCAGTGCCTGTTGTTCCTGCTCGGACAGTTCAGGGAAGCACAGGCGAATATTCACTTCAGTGATGTGACGCCGTCGCCCCGCAAAGCGATAGGCGAGATCACCAATACGCCTGCCCAGCCACCACTGGAGTTTCAGGGGAAGCCGCGCTGCCAGCCACATCAGAGCGATACCCATCCAGGTAGGCCACCAGCGGGGGTGGAGGTAGCTGGTGTAACGGGTATCACGGGTTTTCTGTTTGCTTTTCGTCACTTGTCTCACAGCCTGATGGTGTTCCGGTAACCAGTACCGGAGTTTAGCAGGACGGCTCTCATTCGCTAAAGCAGCAATCTCCGCAACTTGAGGAAATGGATGAATTCCTTGGCGCAGACTCGGGCAAAGGCTTTATGTAGAATGACCGCCGCACCGTCCTGTCCCGGAGTTCCTATGCTTCACTTTTTTTACTCCCTGTTCTTTCGCATCGCGCTGCCATTTGTGCTGCTGCGCCTGTGGTGGATCGGGCGCAGCAATCCCGAAGCGTTTGTGCGCTGGCAGGAGCGGCTGGGTTTCGTGGAAGCTTCTGACCAGCCGGTGATATGGGTACATGCGGTTTCCGTGGGGGAAACCATCGCCGCTGCGCCCCTTGTGAAGGCCCTGCTGCGCCGTAACCCGGATATCCCGATTCTGATGACGGCGATGACTCCCACCGGCTCCGCCCGGGCCAGGGCACTGTTTGGTGATCAGGTACGTTATGCGTTTTCGCCTTACGACACGCCGGGTGCTGTTCGCCGATTCGTGGACCGGGTTCAGCCCCGCGCACTGGTGATCATGGAAACGGAACTCTGGCCCAACATGATTGCCCTGAGCAAACAGCGGGACGTACCCATTTTCCTGATCAACGCGCGGCTTTCTGCCCGTTCTGCCCGGGGTTATGAGCGGGTGGCTTCCCTGGTGCGGCCATTGCTCCGCAGTATCCGCTGGATAGCTGCCCAGGCGGAGGAGGATGCAGGGCGCTTTCTGCGGATTGGTGCACGGCCCGAATCTGTATCGGTGACTGGTAGTATCAAGTTCGACGTGGAAATATCAGACGAGATCCGCTCTGCGTCGTCCGCGCTGAGGCAGCAGCTTGGCGCCGATCGCCCGGTGTGGATTGCCGCCAGTACCCACGAAGGTGAGGATCGCCAGATTCTGGAGGCCCACCAGCAGATAATGAGCGAGTATCCGGACACGTTACTGGTGATTGTACCCCGCCACCCGGAACGGTTTGACGATGTAGCCGAGCTTGCTGACTCCATGGAGCTGGCGTTGCGGCGTCGCTCGGCCAGATCTGAAGTTGGTGAGAGCAGTGAAAGCCGGTGCCAGGTGTACCTGGGAGACACCATGGGCGAACTGCTGATGCTTTATGGGGCGTGCGACATTGCATTTGTAGGTGGCTCGTTGATCGAGCGTGGCGGCCACAACCCTTTGGAACCAGCAGCCTGGGGCATGCCGGTGCTCTCCGGCCCCCATATCTTCAATTTTGAGACCATCTACAATCGCCTTGATGTCGGAGAGGGCCTTTATATAACCCCGTCGTCAGAAGCATTGGCAAGGTGCGTGACGCAGTTGATCGCAGACAAGGCAGTTGCAGGCAGGGTCGGGCGCAATGCGTTGGCTGTCGTTAATGCTAACCGGGGGGCATTGGAAAAGGTGGTCGACGGGATCGTTGAGCGGGTATAGGGCGGGCCACCGGGGCCCGCCCGTCCCTACCTGGCTTATTGCGTTGGGTCTTCGATGGTTTCCTCTTCTTCAGCCAGGGCCTCAATGCCGGGCGCTGAGGCGCTGAGCCAGTTGTTCAGGTCCACAAGGTCCTGGGGGCTCAGGGTGCCGGCCGCCTGCTTCAGGCTCAGGGTGTTGATCACATAGTCGTACCGGGCGTTGGCGAAATCACGCAGGGCTACATAGTAGTTACGCTCCGCGTCCAGCACTTCCACGATGTTCCGGGTGCCAACTTCATACCCTGCTCGTGTCGCGTCCAGGGCGCTGCGGCGGGAGATGATGGTCTGCTCCAGCGCAGAGGCAGACTCAATGTTGGTGTTCACTGTGCGGAACAGACTGCGGGTGTTCACTCTGACATCGCGACGAACCGTCTCAAGGGATTGCTCTGCAACATCCACCAGCGACCGTTGTTGGCGAACGCCAGCCTGGGTTCCACCACCCATGTACAGCGGCACATTCAGCCTGAGCGCAATTCTGCCCTCCGTTGTGGTGCCGTCGCGCTGGCTCTGGGCAAAAGCCGGGTCCTCCAGACCCTCGATTTTTGATTTGCCGTAAGAGGCATTCAGATCCAGCGTTGGTAGATGTCCTGATTTCGCGGTTTTCAGGTTTGCTTCGCTGGTGTTCAGGTCATACATCGCGGATTGTATCTGCCAGTTCTGATCCAACGCGGTGTTTTCCCATGCCGACGGATCCATGGGTTCCGGGCGGCCGAGGGGGAAGTTTCTGCGTAGATTGTTGAGTTCTTCGGTGTATTCACCGGTGAGCCGGGCGAGCTGCTCGCGGGCGATGTCCAGCTCGCTTTCCGCGGCAATGCGCTGGCTTTTGCTGTCATCGTAGCTGGCACGGGCCTCGTAGACTTCCGTGATAGCGATCAGCCCGACATCGAAGCGTTCCTGAGCCTGTTCATACTGCCGTTGGATGGCGGCTTCTGTCGCCCGGGCCGTAGTGAGTGTGTCTGCCGCACGCAGGACATTGAAGTAGGCCGTAGCGACATCCAGAATCAGCTGTTGTTGGGCAAGGTTGTACTCTGCCTGGGCGGATTCAGTCTGGAATTTGCTGGCATCATAGTCGAACCAGGCATCGGCCCGGAACAGCGGCTGGGTTAGTTCAACACCAAAGGCATAGGTTTCGTAAGCGGCATCCTGGCTGGGGCCATCGACATCGGTATGGCTGACATCGCCAAATGCGCCGATCTGGGGCAGCAGGTTACTGCGGCTTACGTCGCTGGCGGCCTGTTGTGCCTCAAAGCTGGCGCGGGCGGAAGCGATGCCGGAATCATAGGAGAGTGCTTTCTCGTAAGTCTCAACCAGATCCATGGAAAGTGCGGGCTGGGCTGCTAACAGTCCAATCAGCCCGGAAAGCAGTCGTTTTTTCATGATTTCTCCTGTTAATGAATCACCCGGCATGGTGGCAGATACCTGGTCAGATATGTTCAGATAGCCGTTGAGCGGTTCAGGATCGACATTATGGACAATAATCAACCTGAGCTCTACACTTGCAATCGGCACAGGTTGTAAGTGTCAATTACATTGAATTCGCGTCTTGACGGGGTGCTGGCGTCAGAACATCTGACAGCCGGCTGAGATTGCCATGCAGAACCCGCAACCTGATCCGGATAATACCGGCGTAGGGATTTAAGACAATATGCTGCAAATACACAGGCCCGGCCTGTGATCACTGCTCCGTCATACGCGACCCGTTTCTTACCCAACCCCGGGGACGCAAGATGACAACAATACCTTCCTATCTCAGCGATTCAGCGAAAGTCGATTCCGCGGCCATCAAACCGCTGCCTCAATCCCGAAAGATCTACGTTCAGGGTAGCCGACCCGATCTGCGGGTACCCATGCGGGAAATTACCGTGGGCGATACACCGACGGACATGGGTGGTGAAAAGAATGCGCCGGTTGCCGTCTATGACACCTCCGGCCCCTACAGCGATCCCGATGCTACGATTGATCTGCGTAAAGGTCTCAAGCCCATCCGGGCTGCGTGGATTGAAGAGCGTGGTGACGTGGAACAGCTGGCGGACTACACCTCTGAATTTACCCGCCGCCGCATGAAAGACCCGCTGCTGGACCCCCTCCGTTTTATGGACGAGCGCAAGCCGCTGCGGGCCAAACCCGGCAAGAACGTCAGCCAGATGCACTACGCCCGCCAGGGTATCATCACGCCGGAAATGGAATTCGTCGCCATCCGCGAGAACATGAAGCTGCAGGAGGCGCGGGAGCAGGGGCTGCTGAAGGATCAGCATCCGGGCCAGTCCTTTGGTGCATCCCTGCCGCAGGAAATCACGCCGGAATTTGTCCGGGACGAAGTCGCCCGCGGCCGGGCGATCATTCCCAATAACATCAACCACCCGGAAACAGAGCCGATGATTATCGGCCGCAACTTCCTGGTGAAAATCAACGGCAACATCGGTAACTCGGCGGTCAGTTCCTCCATCGAAGAGGAAGTGGAAAAGCTGACCTGGGGCACCCGTTGGGGCTCTGACACCATCATGGACCTGTCCACTGGCAAGAACATTCACGAAACCCGCGAATGGATCATCCGCAACTCGCCGGTGCCCATCGGCACCGTGCCTATCTATCAGGCACTGGAGAAAGTCGGCGGCGTAGCCGAAGACCTGACCTGGGAGATATTCAAGGACACGCTGATTGAGCAGGCAGAGCAGGGCGTGGACTACTTCACCATCCACGCCGGCGTGCGCCTGCACCATGTGCCCATGACAGCCAAACGCACCACCGGCATAGTTTCCCGGGGCGGTTCCATCATGGCCAAGTGGTGCCTGGCTCACCATCAGGAGAGCTTCCTGTACGAGCACTTCGAAGACATCTGCGAAATCATGAAGGCTTATGACGTGGCTTTCAGCCTCGGCGACGGGCTGCGCCCCGGCTCCATTGCCGATGCCAACGATGAAGCCCAGTTCGGCGAACTGGAAACCCTGGGCGAGCTCACCAAGATTGCCTGGAAGCATGATGTCCAGTGCATGATCGAAGGCCCGGGCCACGTGCCCATGCAGTTGATCAAGGAGAATATGGACAAGCAGCTGGAGTGCTGCGACGAGGCGCCGTTCTACACCCTCGGGCCACTGACCACCGACATTGCCCCGGGTTATGACCACATCACCTCCGGCATTGGTGCGGCGATGATCGGCTGGTTCGGCTGCGCCATGCTCTGCTATGTCACTCCGAAAGAGCACTTGGGCCTGCCCAACAAGGACGATGTCAAAACCGGCATCATCACCTACAAGATTGCTGCTCACGCTGCTGATCTGGCCAAGGGGCATCCAGGCGCCCAGATCCGCGACAATGCCCTGTCCAAGGCCCGCTTCGAGTTCCGTTGGGAAGACCAGTTCAACCTCGGCCTGGACCCGGACACTGCCCGTGCCTTCCACGATGAAACCCTGCCGAAAGACTCG
>CAZFPG010000172.1:0-7196 GCA_964521055.1 uncultured Marinobacter sp. | reverse complement strand
TCAGGTTGACCAGTTCACAGTCAGATACCAGACTGTAAACCTGACATCCGGACTGTCGATTCCCGCGACCGGACGCGGACAAACTGCATTGGCGGAGGACAGATGACCCAACACAGCAAACCGGTTGTGACCGTTCTGACAGCGCCCGGAGAGAAAGAACCTCCTGGCATGGATGCACTGCGGGCGCGTGCGGAGGTTCGCTTTGCCTCTGACGAGCCCACCCTGCGGGAAACCCTGCCCGGTACCGACGTAATGATGGTGACGGATTTTCGCACCGAGGCACTGGCTGCTGCCTGGCCTTCTGCAGACAAGCTGAAGTGGATTCATGCCACCAGTGCCGGTGTCGATGCGTTGATGTTCCCCGACCTGATCGAAGGGGATGTGGTGGTTACCAACGCCCGGGGCATTTTTGATCGCACCATTGCCGAGTATGTGCTGTGCACAATCCTGATGTTTGCCAAGGATTTCCCCCGCTCACTGAGGCTACAGGCCGAGCACAAATGGCAACACCGGGACACCGAGCGGGCCGAGGGCAAACAGGTGCTGATTGTCGGCGCCGGTTCCATTGGTGGCCAGATCGCCCGGCTGTGCAAGGCTGCCGGCCTGAAGCCCCATGGTATAGCCCGCAAACCCCGCCATGACGATCCGGACTTCATTGCAGTACACGGCAATGATGACCTGACAGAACAGCTGGGCCTGGCGGATTTCGTGGTCATCGCGGCCCCGCTCACCCCCCAGACCGAAGGCCTGTTCGATGAGAAGGCCTTCAAGGCCATGCGCACATCCGCCCGCCTGATCAACATCGGCCGCGGCCCGGTGGTGAAAACCGACGACCTGATCAAGGCCCTGAACAACGGCGACATCGCCGGCGCAGCCCTGGATGTATTCGAGGAAGAGCCCCTGCCCGAGGATCACCCGCTCTGGGACATGGAAAACGTCATCATGACAGCCCACATGTCCGGGGATTTCATTGGCTGGAAACGGGCGCTGACGGACCAGTTCCTGGAGAACCTGGACCGGTGGCACAAGGGCGAGGAGTTGTTCAATTTTGTGGACAAGAAGTTGGGGTATGCGAAGAAGTGAAGTAGTTTTGTCGGATTACGGCTTCGCCTAATCCGACAAACCCAAACTCCCCTTCATAAAAAAAGCGGAAACCCCGAAACAGGGTTTCCGCTTTTTTAATTCAGTAAAACCTTCAGACCACTCAGCTGCCAGACAAAGACGTATCCGAAGGATCAATCTCCATCTGCTGGATGGCTATCACCGCCTGGGTGCGATTACGAACCCCCAGCTTCCGGAATACCGCCGTGATATGCGCCTTGATGGTTGCTTCCGACACGTCCAGATCATAGGCAATCTGTTTGTTCAGAAGCCCCTCGGCCAGCATACCCAGCACCCGGAACTGCTGCGGCGTCAGCGACGCCAGCTTCTCGGAAAAATCCGTCATGTCCGAATGCATTCGCTCGATCTTGTCTGCCACCCCTTCCGGCAACCAGACATCCCCTTCCAGGACCGCCTGAATCGCCTCGGTAATGGTGGGCAGAGGCGCGGACTTCGGAATGAAGCCAGACGCCCCGTAGTCGATCGAGCGACGCATTACCTGCATCTCTTCCGATCCTGACACAACCACCACCGGCAAGCCCGGGTATTGCCCGCGCATGAACACGAGCCCCGAGAAGCCGTGGGCGCCCGGCATGTTCAGATCCAGCAACACCAGATCCGCATCCGGATGCGACTCTACCGCCGCCTGCAGCGCCTTGATGCTGTCCACTTCCACTGTTCTGGCATCAGGTACCGCCTGACTGACCGCCTGCTTCAGAGCTGCCCGAAACAGCGGGTGATCATCGGCGACGATAATGGTTTGTGTCATTCAACAAATTCCTCACAGGTACGCAGCCTGATTACAAGCAGGCCTTACTTGTTCGCACGACCGCTGATCAGGTCATCCACCACACCCGGATCCGCCAGGGTGGAGGTATCGCCCAACTGATCGTGCTCGTTAGACGCAATCTTACGCAAAATCCGGCGCATAATCTTGCCAGAACGTGTCTTGGGCAGTCCAGGCGCCCACTGAATGACGTCCGGAGACGCAATCGGGCCGATTTCCTTGCGCACCCACTGAACCAGCTCCTTCTTGAGCTCGTCTGAAGGCTCCTCACCGTGCACCAGGGTCACATAGACATAGATTCCCTGCCCCTTGATCTCGTGCGGGTAGCCTACCACAGCCGCCTCAGCAACCTTGCTGTGGGATACCAGGGCACTTTCCACCTCGGCGGTACCCAGGCGGTGCCCGGATACGTTCAGCACGTCGTCCACACGGCCGGTGATCCAGTAGTAACCGTCTTCATCACGACGGGCACCGTCACCGGTAAAGTACATACCCTTGTAGGTGCTGAAGTAGGTCTGCTTGAAACGCTCGTGGTCACCATAGATGGTCCGCATCTGGCCAGGCCAGCTGTCCAGGATAACAAGGTTACCCTCGTTTTTGCCTTCCAGTATGTTGCCATCGTTGTCCACCAGTGCCGGCTTCACACCGAAGAACGGCACCGTGGCTGAGCCGGGTTTCAGATCAATGGCGCCAGGCAGCGGCGAAATCAGGATGCCGCCGGTCTCGGTCTGCCACCAGGTGTCCACGATCGGGCACTTGCTGTTACCAATCACCCGGTGGTACCACTCCCAGGCTTCAGGGTTGATGGGTTCACCCACCGAACCCAGCAGGCGCAGGCTTTCACGGGTGGTGCCATTCATGCAGGACTCACCTTCCGCCATCAGGGCACGGATTGCGGTGGGCGCTGTGTATAGGATGTTCACCTTGTGCTTGTCCACTACCTGGCCCATGCGGGAGGTGTCCGGGTAGTTGGGCACACCCTCGAACAGGACTGTGACGGCACCGTTGGCCAGCGGGCCATACAGGATGTAGCTGTGACCGGTGACCCAACCGAAGTCCGCCGTACACCAGTAAACGTCACCATCATGGTAGTCGAACACGTACTCGTGGGTCATGGAGGTGTAGACCATGTAACCACCGGTGGTATGCAGCACGCCTTTCGGGGCGCCGGTAGAACCGGAGGTATACAGCATGAACAGCGGGTCTTCCGCATTCATGGGCTCTGCAGGGCAGTCAGTTGACGCGCCCTTCATCAGTTCTTCGTAGCTCTGGTCGCGGCCGTCTTTCCAGGGCACGTCGCCACCAGTGCGCTTGACCACAATGACCTTGTCCACGTCGGCGCCGGCTTCATTGTTCAGGGCAGCGTCGACATTCTTCTTGAGCGGGATCTTGCGGCCGCCGCGAACGCCTTCATCGGCAGTCACTACAAAACGGGACTTGCCGTTGGCAATACGGGCGCCCAGCGCTTCCGGCGAGAAACCACCGAACACAACGGAGTGGATGGCACCGATACGGGCACAGGCGAGCATGGCAACGCCTGTCTCAACAATCATGGGCATGTAGATGGTAACCACGTCGCCCTTTTTGACACCCTGATCCTTCAGGACATTGGCAAACTTGCAGGTCTCTTCATACAGTTCGCGATAGGTTACGTTGCGGGAATCGGCGGGGTCGTCACCTTCGAAAATAATCGCTGTCTGGTCGCCACGTTTTTCCAGATGACGGTCCAGGCAGTTGGCGGCGGCGTTGAGCTGGCCATCCTCGAACCACTTGATGGAAAGGTTGTCGTAATCGTAAGTGGTGTTCTTTACTTTCGAGAAAGGCTTAATCCAGTCAAGGCGCTTGCCGTGTTCGGCCCAGAAGGATTCCGGGTCATCGACCGACTGGCGATACATTTTCTCGTACTGATCCCGGTTTAGCAGGGCCCTTTTGGCCACGTCCGGGCTTACCGGATAAACCTGTTTATCAGTCATTGTGCTCCCCCTTATTAGTCAGAGTCTGTTGTCGTTATCGGTTATTTAATAAAGAGCGTGACGGGCAAAAATGCCCTGAAGACGGATACCCATAGTTCAACATGCGTGCCAGTGAACAATGAATTAGACTAACGTCCTAATGCGCCAGCACTTTTAGCCAGAATGACAACTACGCAATGGGCGACCCTGTTGTTCCGGAGCCTGCCATAAAGGATAGACCCACTGGCGGAAACAACAAGTGGAAATCGGATCCCCAGGGGGGCAGGGATCCGGACAACCAAGGGTTTCAGGCCGCCTTCTTGCGGGGCTGGGCAGCGCGCAGGCTGTACAGCTTACGTTCATTGAGGGCGTAGCGGTTGAGGCCGCCAAGGTGAATCTTGCGAAGGTAGAGTTCCCAGTCAATCTGGCGCGAGTCCACCGGGAACAGAACCCTGTCCAGCTCTCCCATACGGGAGGCCAGCGCCATAAGCCCGTCATTGCGGAAAATATAATCCGGCGCAGTGTAGAACCCGAAGATGGTCGCCAGCGACCGGGTGGTATCCAGGTTTTTAAGCACTTTCAACTCCCGGTTCTGGCCTGCCAGCCGCAGTGCCTTCCCGGCAATGGACAACGGCAGTCGCATACCACCCACCACAACATCAAACAGTTTGCGGTTAACGGCGATAAAGGGCTTGGTGGGCTGGCGGTAGAACAACTGTTCATAGTCCTCGTAGTTGGACTTCGCCTCGGCCATCAGGTGATCAATGAACTCGCCCAGCGAAATCGGGTTGGAGCTACCGCTGCAACACTGATAGATCCGGCGCTGGCCGGGCTCGGTAATCGCTTCGGCCAGCGACAGGATGATGCTGTTGGCAACCAGATCCACCGGAATTACATCAATGATGCCACTGCGTTTGCCCGGGAACAGGGACACCTTTCCGCGGGCATAAGCCAGAATAATGGCGTCGGCAACCTTCACGCCCTCAATCCAGCCGGGCGATGGTTCTTCCAGGGCGCTCTCGATAATGGAAGGCCGCACGATGGTGAGCGACCGGCCCTGCAGGGCCTTCATCAGCAGTTGCTCTCCCAGCCATTTGGTAAAGGTATAGGTATCACTCCAGCCGTAGAGGTTGGCTTCACGAATTCCCAGATCCACCAGTTTCTTTTCAAGCATTTTGCCGGAATAGCGGGAACGGACGTCCGCGATCTTGTCCTGCAGCAGATGCAACAATTCATCGATTTCATAGTGGCTATCAGTACTGCGGGGAATGGCATTGCCGGCAGGCTTGATGACCGACTCGGTAACCTGCCCGGAGTTCTTGCCATTCACGTAACAGGTGGACACCTGGATGACCGCCATCGCGCTGTTCAACCGCGCCAGGGCTGCCACATTCTCCAGGCACAGGGTGTTGATCTTCAGCGCCTTGTCGAGCTCTTCCCGGAAGTTAACGCTGGCCGCGGAATTGATGAACGCATCAACCTGGCCGGCAAGCGCCTGAAAGCGCTCCGGTGCCAGCCCGAAACGGGGCTCTGTGACCTCACCGGTAATGCAGTGAACCCTGTCTTCAAGAAAGTTCTCGAACGCTTCGTTGTCTTCATGCCTGAGACGCTCGAATACCGAGGAGGTGGCAATTTCGTTGTTGAAACGTTCTCGGGCTCCCGGATACCGCTTGTTACCGCGGATAAGGAGGTGAATGCCGCCGATATCGGGCACCGTGCGGATCAGCTTTTCCAGCACCACCTTACCCAGAAAACCGGTAGTGCCGGTAATCAGTACGTGTTTGCCTCGCAGCTGTTCCAGAACACCGGATGCTGAGGTTCCGGTTTTCAATTGCTGTTTTGTCATGGCGTGAACTCCTTCTCGTAGTCGCTGTGCGGCCATTCAGTACGGTTGGTTTCAAATTAAAAATATCGGTTACCTGACCACTGCATTTTGCGGGCCACGATTCCGGGAAAATAAGATCAATAATTGCACAGACGCCATTACAGTGCGGTGACATAGAGCAAAGTTACGCTACAAAAAGCGTAAATAAAATGACGATAAAATAAGGTGATTTCCTGGAAAAAAAGGAGGCGGATAAACAGTCAGGAACCGTTCCTGTCTGTATCCGCCAGGGATCGTAGCAACTGGTCCAGGGAAATGTCGGACGGCTGCTCCCTGAGCGCCCTCACCAGCCGGCTCTGGTCACCGAAGCTGATCCGGTCATAGTAGGGTTCACGTTCCTTCCTGGGTGCTTCCCGCTGCGGCTTTTGCTTACCTGAATCCGGATCAACCTGCCTGGCGATGTGGTGAAGGTGGGTGGCCAGATGGGCCCTCTGCTCCTTGTTCAGCTGCTCCCAGTCAAGAGAGGCCAGACCTGTCTGGATAATTTCGATCGTGTCCGCATCCATTGTGCGCCCCAACAGTGCAAAGAGGCCATTAAACGCTTCATAACGCAGCAGGGACGCGTCGCCATTATCCGCCAGTAAACCGCCGATTTCGACAATCAGCTGCTTGCATTGCTCAGTGGGGTTCGGAGCCGGTTCTCTGGACGCCCTGGCTGCAACGGGCTCCTCCGGCGCAGTGGATATCCGGTGCCAGTACGCCGCAATGCCGGCTTTCCTCGGAGGTAGCTGGCGCAATCGCACATTCAGCATATCTGACAGGGAGCGAAACTGGCGACAGGAAGGGTCCGAGGGTGACATCAGCGCCACTGGCCGCTGATTCAGCACCGATTGGCGCAGTGTTTCGTCCCGCCAGATAGCGCCCAGATAATGCAGCTGCACCCCCAAGTGCCGTTGGGCGGCAGCTTCCAGGCGCTGAAAAACAGATCTTGCCTGGCTGGCTCCCTGCGCCATGTTGACCAACACACTGGGCACCCTTCGATAACCACGACGAACCAGCAGTTTGATCAGGGAAAAAGCATCCGTCAGCGAAGCGGGATCGGGTGTCACTACCACGCAGGCCAGCTCTGCCGCCGCGATCATGTGCATTCCGGTTTTCTGCAATCCGGACGCGGTGTCTGTAATGACGTAATCGTAGTCCTTCTCGAGGCGGGAGAGTGCCTTGAGTATCCGCAGGCTTTCATCCGCTGCCATCTCCACGCACTGCTCAACGCCGGAGGCGCCGGGAATAATGTGAAGGCCCCACTCTGCTTCCATGATGATATCGCGAAGATTGCACTCTCCGGCCATCACGTTGGCCAGGGTCGCTTTCGGATAGCGACCAAGCATGATGCTGACATTGGCAAGATCTGTGTCACCGTCCAGCAACAAAACCCTGTAACCCTCACGGGCAAGTGTCAGGGACAGGTTCAGCGCAACCGATGTTTTGCCCACCCCCCCTTTACCGCCGGTAATCGCCAGCGTTCTGGGTT
>CAZFPG010000171.1:0-7201 GCA_964521055.1 uncultured Marinobacter sp. | reverse complement strand
GCACAACTCCTTCTTCAAGGGCAATTACCTGTTCCGCACCTGGACCGATGCCAGCGCCATTATCGACTACCTGGTCTTTGCCCGGGATTACGTGGCCCAATGCGAGGAACGCTACGGCCTGGACGCCGTCGAGCAGATTCTCGACTCCTGCCACGCGCTGATGAACTACGGCGTGGATCGTTACAAGCGCCCTGCCCCCATATCTGCCGCGGAAGAAGCCCGCCGGCAGAAAGAACGGGAGGAGTACCAGCAACGCCGTCTCAATGACCTCTGGCGGACCATTCCGAAGCTGGGCGAAGACGAGGACCCGGTAAAACGCAGGCAGCGTTACCCGGAAGAACCCCAGGAGAATATTCTCTACTTTATTGAGAAGAACGCGCCGCTGCTGGAAACCTGGCAGCGGGAAATCATCCGCATCGTGCGTAAACTGGCCCAGTATTTCTATCCCCAGCGCCAAACCCAGGTGATGAACGAAGGCTGGGCCACTTTCTGGCACTACACCCTGCTTCACCGGATGTACGACAAGGGCCTGGTGAACGACGGCTTTATGCTGGAGTTCCTCCAGAGCCATTCCGCGGTGGTCTACCAGCCACCGTTTGACAGCCCCTGGTATTCCGGCATCAACCCCTACACCCTGGGCTTCTCCATGTTCACCGACCTGCGGCGCATCTGCGAAAACCCCACGGATGAGGACCGGGAATGGTTCCCGGACATTGCCGGCACGGACTGGGTGGAAACCCTGCATTTCGCCATGAAGAACTTCAAGGATGAAAGCTTCATCCAGCAGTTCCTCTCGCCGAAGGTCATGCGGGACCTGAAGTTTTTCGCAATCCAGAACGATGATGAAGAAGACGTGTACCGGATCACCGCCATTCACGACGACCCGGGCTACCGTGTGCTCAGGGAAAAACTGGCAAGGCAGTACAACCTCAGCTACCGCGAGCCCAATATCCAAGTGTGGAATGTGGATGTACGCGGAGACCGTTCCCTGACGCTGCGGCACATTCCCGTGGATCGGGTTCCCCTGGGCGAGGACACTGACGAAGTACTGCGCCATGTACACCGGCTATGGGGATTTGATGTACACCTGGAGAGCGTGGAGGACGGTCAGGTGGTGGGCGAGGCCCATTGCCCTCCCCGGGACATGGACGACGACAGTGACTAGGCGGGAATGGAGCCCGTCACAGCCACTCAGAATTCCCATTCCAGTCCGGCATAGAACGTCCTGCCGGGCGCCGGCTCAAAATAACCACGCTCTTCCACCGGCCGGTCGGCGTTGGCATTGATGCGGATGTTGCTGAAATACTCCTCATCCAGCAGATTGCGGACACCGCCGTACAGGTTCAGGCTCTGGTTTCCGAAGCGCACAGTGTCGCCTGCCCTGATCCCGAACAGCCAGTAGTCGCTGACCCTGGTCTGGTTGCTGTTCTCAGCATACAGGTCGCCCACATACTGCCATTCCAGCGCAGCAAAACGCTGACCATCCCCTCGCCACTCCACTTCGGTGACCCACTGTTCCCGGGGTAGTCCTGGCAGCCGGTTGCCATCGGCATTGTTGCCCTGCTCATCCTCGAAATCCTCAAGTGTGTAATCCGCCAGGGTAAGGGCACTGGTAATGCGCCAGGCGTAGGAAACATCCCAGCCCACCCCTAATTCAACACCGTTTCGCTCGGTGCGGCCGGCGTTCTCGTAAAAGGTCCGGTTATTGATTTCGAAGGGCAGGATTTCGTCATCAACCCGGATGGAAAACAGTGCCAGGTCATAACTGAACCCGTCGCCAAAGCCACCACGTATACCTACCTCCCGGTTAAGGGCCTGCTGGGGTTCGATGTCGGGATTGAAACCGCCGCTACCGTCGGGGTTGGCAAATTCGGTGAAGGTAGGGGCCTCGAAGGCGGTCCCAATGGTCGCGTAAACCTGCTGACGCGGCGCGGTGCGGAAACTCACACCGGCGAAACCGCTGAATTCGTTATAGGTGCGGCTGCCGGAATCGTCGCCATCCTGCAGCCTGTGGTCATCCACCGAGAGCCGCAGGCGGTCGAAGCGGGCGCCGAGGGACAGGTTAAAACGGTCGGTTACCGCCAGGTCTCCCTGGGCAAATACAGCGGCGGTGGTTCCGTTCTGGGTTTCTTCCTGGGTCTGCCCGCTAACCCCGCTAAAAAGCACCAGGTAGCGACGGCGCTCATCCACCTGGCGATGAAGATCCGCACCCACCATCCAGGTCAATGGAAGCCCTGCCAGATCACTATCTTGCTGGTAATCCGAGCTGACACCGTAAAACTGACGGTCATAGGCAACCCGGCTGGGGCCGGGAAATGGCAGTTGCTGGGCGAAGTCGCGGCGGGTAAAGAAGGTACTTACCGTCAGGTCGCCAGCGCCGACAACTGGGGTTTCGTACAGCAGGCCGAGTGTCTGCTGATCCACCTCCTGCCCCGAGTCCAGCCGTTCGGCATTGGTGGTGGCCTGGCGGCGGTTTTCCTCCACCTGGGCCGCGGTAAGGCCCGCAGGGTCCTCTGCCTTCGGGGTGTACAGGGCGTTGAAGGTGGCAGTCAGCCGCTGCCCATCGTCCCACTCACGGGACAGACGGCCATTGAACAGACCTTTTTCAACTTCACTTTGATCCCTATAGCCGTTGTAGTTGAGCCATGACAGGGTAGCAATACCACTGACATCACCACTGACGCCGTTAGCCTGGGCGGTGGTCTTGTAATAATCATCGCTGCCGATATCCTGCCGAAGTCTTGCTCCCGGCGGCTGGTCGTCACCCCTTGCGGTGGTGATATCGATCACCCCACCGGAGGCGTTGCCGTACTGAACCGACGACGGCCCGCGTATTACTTCAATGCGCTGCGCTGAATCCAGGTCTACCGCATCAATCTGGGACTGGCCGTCCGGGAGGGTATAGGGAATACCGTCAACCTGGATTCGGATTCCGCGAATACCAAAAGGCGCACGCGCCCCGAATCCTCGGGTGGATAAACGCAGGTTCTGGGCAAAATTGTAGCGATTCTGGAAGAAAAGGCCTGGCACGGTATCAAGGGATTCGTCCAGCTGCAGGCGCTGCTGTCCTTCGCGGATATCCGGCGTATCGACAACCGATACGGCAGCCGGCGTCTCGTACAGATCCCGCACCAACCGGGGCGATGTCACTTCAATGACAGTTCCGGTAGCTTCAGGATCATCCTGGGCATTTGCCACAGGAGAGGCCCCGGCGGCCGTCCGCCCTGAGAAAATCACTACCGACATTCTGCGAATTACCACATTGCCTCCCCTGTGTTCCGCTATCCCATTTGTTGTCTGTTCTATTGGATACGGGGCCAGTGACAACTTGTATGGCAAATTCCGACTGGTGCAATGACACTTTCGTTCCGGGCCAAAGGTACCGCCTGACTATATACCAATCAGGTCCACCAGCCAGGGCACCAGCAACGCCGTGGCAAATGCCGACAATGCCATTGCCAGCCCCGAAAACGCGCCCATTTGCGAACTGACCTGAAACGCCCGCGCCGTACCTATTCCGTGGGCTGCCACGCCCATTGCAATACCCTTGACACTGTCGTCGGTGATTCGCATCCATTCAAACAGTTTGGTGCCCAGTACCGCCCCGACAATACCGGTTGCCACCACAAGCACCGCAGTCAGGGAGGGAATGCCACCAATAGTTTCCGAAATACCCATGGCGACAGGCGCCGTGGCGGATTTGGGCGCCAGTGACATCTGGATCTCCGTCGAGCCGCCAAGCAGCCAGGCCAGACCGATGGAGCTTCCTGCAGCAATCACTACGCCACAAACCAGGGAAATCGTCACTGGCAGCCACAACTGACGCAGACGCGAAAACTGCTGATAGAGGGGTACCGCCAGCGCAACGGTGGCAGGCCCCAGCAGGAAGTGAACAAACTGCCCACCCTCGAAATACTCATTATAGGAAGTGCCCGTGACCATCAACAAGGCAATCAGCATGGCCACGGACGTCACCACCGGATTGGCCAGCGGGCTGGAATTGGACTTGAGATACAGGCGATAGGCGAGGCCGTAGGCCACTAACGTAATGGTCAGCCCCAGCAATGGTGAGGCAGAGAGGTAAACCCAGATATCCCGGATGGCTGGTTCATTCATCCGCTTGCCCTCCCCCCCGTTCCGGCCGGGCAAACCACCGCGTGGTTACCTGCATGATGCCGGCGGTGGCAATCATGGTGATGATGGTGGAGAAAAACAGGGCCAGGGTGATCGGCAGCCATTCATCCGCGATACGGTCAAAATGCGCCATCATGCCAACGCCGGCGGGCACAAACAGTAGGGACAGGTGGCTGAGCAAAGCGGTTGAAGCATTCTGCAATGGCTCGGGCGTGCGGCCCCGGATCATCAGGGTCAGGAACAGCATAACCATGCCCAGTACCGGCCCCGGGACAGGGACAGCCAGCAGGCGAACGGTGACTTCACCCACCAGCTGATAGACCAGCAGCAGAGTCATTCCGTTGAGAAAATTCATGGTAACAGCTCCAGAAGTGATAATGGCTCAAGTCTGGAGCATAGCCACTTAGCTTCTCTATGCCTACCCGACCGAAGTCTCGGAGACAGGTTCCGCAATCACAGGGGCCGGGATGATTTTTCGGCCATAGGCCGCCAGCAGGAATCCGATAGGGAACATCAGCACACCGTATACCGCCGCTGGTATGGACATGGCACTGGACTCCAGCAGCGTCAGGGTGACCAGAAGCGCTATGGTACCGTTCTTGATACCGAGCTCTACAGCGACGGCAATGGATTCACGCTGGGTCAATCCGGTTGCCCTGCCCGCCAGAAGCCCCAGGAAAATACCGGCCAGGTTCAGCAGCAATGTGGCGGGGCCCGCCTGGCGGAGAAGATCCCATATCTGGTCACGCACTCCCCAGACCAGGCCCACCACCAGCAGCGCCAGCACCACGCCTCCGAACACGCTGACAGCACTTTCAGCACGACGGGACAGTTCGGGGGCCCGGGTACGGAAAACCATACCAACAGCCACCGGAAACAACACGATACCAATCAGCATACCCACGGTGCGCCCTACCGGCAGGGTGATGGATTCTTCCGTACCGGCGTATAGCTGCAGCGCAAAATTGGTCAACAGCGGAAGAGTGACAATGGTGATCAGGCTGGCTGTTACCGTCAGCACTATGGACAGGGCAATATTTCCCCTGGCCAGCAACACGAACAGGTTGGACGTGGTGCCGCCGGGGCAGGCGGCGATAATCACAAGCCCCACGGCAATCGCGGGTGAGAGGCCCAGCATCGAGGCCAGCGCGAAGGCAACCAACGGCATCAGCAGAATCTGGGCAATGGTTCCCACGATCATGCCTTTGGGATAGACCGCTACCTGGCGAAAGTCCCTGACCGTCAGGGTCATTCCGATACCGATCATGATAATAAACAGGGCGATCGGCAACCCTGCGGAAATCAGGGGACTGGACTCCACGGTGCCTCCATGAATTGTTGTTGTAATGCAGTTAGCCGGCTAAAGAAAATACCACAAGCTACGGCAAAAGAGTGAACGCGGATTCGCAAAAACATGTAATCACGGCGACCCTGTCCGATGATGGTGTATGGTACAAAAAAGTGAAACCTTTCTCTTCGTCCATCGTGTGATTACCCCTGTTGTTGCGTATACTTGCGAACAACAACTATGCAAACGGACATGCCCTGGCAGGCCACCCGTTTAGCCGCATAAAAGTAAGAGGACGATTGATGAAACGCCTGGGAACACTGGACGCATCCTGGCTGGCTGTGGAGTCGGAAGATACTCCGATGCACGTTGGCAATCTGCAGATTTTTTCGTTACCGGAAGACGCCCCGGAAACCTTTCTGAGAGACATGCTTACGCGCATGAAAGCAGACGCCGATATTGCTCCACCCTGGTGTTACAAACTGGCGTTTTCCGGATTTCTCGGCCGCCTGGTTGCTCCGTCCTGGAAGGTGGACAAAAAGCTGGACCTGGATTACCACGTGCGTCATTCGGCTCTTCCCCGCCCTGGCAGTGAGCGCGAGCTGGGTATCCTGGTGTCCCGGCTGCACTCCAACCCCCTGGATTTTGCCCGCCCCCTGTGGGAATGCCACATTATTGAAGGCCTGGAGAACAATCGCTTTGCCCTGTACACCAAGATGCATCACTCGATGATCGACGGCATCAGCGGTGTTCGGCTGATGCAGCGTGTACTGAGCAAGGACCCGAACGAAATCAATATGCTGCCCCCCTGGTCGGTGCGCCCTGAGCGTACCCGTGGCAGCAAAACCGATGCCGAAGCCAGCATTCCCGCCGCTTTCTCCCAGGCAATGGACGCCCTGAAGCTGCAGGCCGATATGGCGCCGCGGCTATGGGACGCCATGAACCGTCTGCTCCATTCGGCACGACACCCGGAGGATGGTCTCACCGCCCCGTTCGCCGGCCCGTTGTCGGCTCTTAACCACCGGGTAACCGGCCAGCGGCGCTTTGCCACCCAGCACTACCAGCTGGAACGCATCAAAAAGGTGTCGTACGCTACCAACGGCTCCCTGAACGATATCGTGCTTTACCTGTGCGGAACCGCCTTGCGGCGTTTTCTTCTGGAACAGGACGGCTTACCGGACACGCCGCTGACCGCTGGTATCCCGGTGAATATCCGGCCGTCTGATGACCAGGGAACCGGCACCCAGATCAGCTTCATGATCGCCTCCCTGGCCACTGATGAAGCCGATCCTCTTACCCGGTTACAGAACATCAAACAGTCCACCCGGCGGGCCAAGCAGCATCTTCAAAAACTGCCCCGCAAGGCGTTGACGCAATACACCATGCTGCTGATGTCCCCTTATATTCTGCAGCTGATGTCAGGCATGGGCGGGCGTATGCGACCGGTGTTCAACGTCACGATCTCGAACGTGCCGGGCCCGGAAGAAACCCTGTATTATGAGGGGGCGCGGCTGGAAGCCATGTACCCGGTATCACTGATTGCCCATGGCGGCGCACTGAACATCACCTGCCTGAGTTACGCCGGATCGCTGAATTTCGGCTTTACCGGGTGCCGGGACACACTCCCCAGTATGCAGAAACTTGCGGTCTATACCGGTGAGGCTCTGGATGAACTGGAGAGCCTTGTGCTGGCACCGCCAGAGAAGGCTGGCACTGGCAACAAAGCAAAGCCTGTCACCCGTGCCCGCCGGGCGGCACGCAAGAAAGCCGCCCCCAAAG
>CAZFPG010000170.1:0-7211 GCA_964521055.1 uncultured Marinobacter sp. | reverse complement strand
CCTCATCCAGATCGGCGCAGGTGTCCACCCGCATCACCTCCGTGGTTCCGCACTGGGCCACCAGCACCCCTGACCCATCATCCGCACGCCAGTGGACCTGTACGGTGACATCATTGCCCTCACCACCGTCGGATTCGGCCATCACTGAAAGCCTGGCGCTGATATTGCGCGCCTGCAGCCACTCCAGCGCCGAGATCTCGGCACACTGTTGCGCCGGCGTCAGCAGGGACTGGCCCCGATAGCAGGGCAGGTAGGGTATGCCATCCGCCTCGTGCTGGAGCAGGGGCAACACCTGTTCCGGCGCCACCCGGCCATATTTGCGCATGGCGGGAAACACCATCACGCTAGCGGCAAGACGGCATCCCCCCAGATGGGAGCTTTCCCAGACCTCGAAAGGCAGGTTTCGGTCCGCGACTGTTGAAGCGAGTTCCTGGTAGGTCGTATAACCGAACTTGGCGCAGCACTTGTCCTTGCGACCGTGGGTGCAACACAGCACAAGGGGCTCCGTCATCGCCCTGCCGGCCCAACCACCCAGGTCATTGCCGGATTCCAGGTCGTCCAGAAACACGTTCAGCTTGTCACGGGACACATCAAAACAGCGCCCTTCGGGCAGCAGGTAGAGCCGGTGACTGGAAGCCGGGCGACCGCGCTGGTCGATCAGGTTTACCCGCCGTCCAGCGGCGGCAAGGCGGTCTATCCGTTCGGCCAGATCGTCGTCCATGTCCCGGGCAACTCGCAGACTTCGGGACCATTTTGGCCGCGGCCAACTGATCAGCAGGTTGCTGGCGGCGTGGGTGGCGGTGCCGGCGAGGGGGTCGCCAGCCTGCAGGCTTTCAACGGAACAGAACCGGTGTGCGGCAGCGTTCATACGGTTGCCACCGAGGGCCGGACATCGCTGCCGGCCTGGGCCCGCTTGACCGGCACACAGACTGGCCGGCCCGCCAGGGGTTCACGAATAACCTGGGCATCAAGATCAAACACCTGCTTGAGGTTGTCGGCGGTGAAAACCGACTCCGGTGTACCGTCGTGCAGGATCCTGCCCGCCTTCATCATCACCAGCCGATCGGCATAGGCGGCGGCCAGGTTCAGGTCGTGGAGCACCACCAGCAGGGTACGCCCCTGTTGGTGGGCCAGGGAAACCAACAGCTCGAGAAGATCCACCTGCACTTTCAGGTCGAGGAAGGTGGTGGGTTCATCCAGCAACAACAGCTCGGTTTCCTGAGCCAGTACCATAGCAATCCAGCAACGCTGGCGCTGCCCGCCACTGAGGGCATCCACCGGCCGGTCCGCGAAGGCGGCCACATCGGCCACGGCCATGGCCTCTTCAACGGCGGCTTCGTCGTACCTGGACCACTGGCGCATCAGGCTCTGGTAGGGGAAACGACCAAGCCCCACCAGTTCCCTCACGGTCAGGCCGTCCGGCGCGGAGGGACTCTGTGGCAGTATCCCCAGGCGCTGCGCCACGGCCCTGGTGGACTGCCGATGGATATCAGTGCCATCCAGGAGCACCTTGCCGGCATCGGGAGCCAGGGTCCTTGCCAGGGTTTTGAGCAGGGTGGACTTGCCAGATCCGTTGGGCCCCAGCAGAACGGTGACACTGCCGTCCTGCACCGTGAAGTCCACATCCGCCAGCACCTGCCGGCCGTTGTACCCGGCGCACAGGGCTTCGCCACGCAACCGGGGCAGGTCGGCGGGATCCGGAGTTGAAGAATGTTGGTTGAGGGGCATGTTGGCGTCGCTTTCGAATATGGGCAGATGATATTATCTCCCATTCTCATTATCAAATCGGCACGTTGTACCGATCGTCAATCAACCGGATTTGCCATGCTCCGCTATGCCGGCCTCTTTCTGATCGCCACCTGTCTGGCCTGGGCGCCGACAGCCAGCGCCGCCATTTCCCCCACCGTGGTGGAACACGCCCTCGGCAGCGCAACCATCCACGGCAGTCCTGCGCGGGTGGTTTCCCTCTACCAGGGCGCCACCGATACCGCCTTGGCGCTGGGCATCGAACCGGTGGGCGTGGTGGAGTCCTGGACCGAAAAGCCCATGTACCGTTACCTGCGTCAGGACCTTCAGGAGGTCACCTACCTCGGGCTTGAAACCCAGCCGGACCTGGAACGTATTGCCTGGCTGTCGCCGGACCTGATTGTCGGGGCCAGCAACCGCCACCGCACCATCTACCCGCTGTTGGACCGCATCGCCCCCACGGTCATTCCAGGCAACGTCTATGACTTCAAGGCCCTGCTTGCGCTGATGGCAAAGGCCACCGGCCGCGTGGCGCGTGGTGAGGAACTGCTGGCGCAGTGGCAGGCCCGGGTGGAGGATTTCAGGGCCAGGATCCAGCGTAAACTGGGTGATCAGTGGCCCCAGGAAGTGGCCATCCTGAGCTTTCGCGCCGACCATGCCCGCATCTACTACGATGGTTTTGCCCGCACCGTTCTGGACGAATTGGGGTTTGCCGCTCCGGCTGACCATCGCAAGGAAGGCTGGGGCATAAAACTCACCAGCCAGGAAAGCATCCCGGCGATGGATGCCGAGGCGGTCTTTGTCTTCATGGAGGACGACCCGGCGGTGCGGCGCACCTACGACGGCTGGTCCAGTCACCCCCTGTGGAAGAACCTGCAGGCGGTGCGGCAGGATGACGTCTACCAGGTGGACCCGGTGACCTGGAACATGGGCGCCGGCATCATCGCCGCCAACCGGATGCTTGATGAACTCTACCGGCACTACAACCTGGAGCAGCCAAGCGGCCAGGAGTGTGCGCAATGCTGAGGTCCCTGCTGGCAAGGACGTCAGGAACCCTGGTCTGCCTGGGCCTGTTGCTGGTGGCCACGGTATCCAGCCTGGTGTTTGGCCACATCCCCGTTTCGCTGGATATGCTGGCCGCAAGCCTGGTGGACTACGACCCCGGCTCCCTGGAGCATCTGGTGGTTCGCACCGAGCGCTTCTCACGCACCATCACCGCGCTGATCGTGGGCGCGGGCCTGGCCATTGCCGGCGTGCTGATGCAGACACTCACCCGCAACCCGCTGGCCTCGCCCGGTATTCTGGGCATTAATGCCGGGGCCATGTTCTTCGTGGTGGTCGGGGCCACCCTTTTCTCACTGACCTCACCATCCGAACTGGTCTGGGCCGCCTTTACCGGGGCTGCCACTGCCGCCTTTCTGGTCTACTTCCTGGGGCAGGAGGCCGGGCGCGGCATTTCCCCGGTGCGCACGGTATTGGCCGGTGTGGCGGTCACTGCCCTGTTTGTGTCCTTTGCCCAGGGATTGCTGATCCTCAACCAGGACCGCTTCGAGAGTATCCTGTTCTGGCTGGCGGGGTCCGTGTCCGGGCGCGAGCTGGATGCCATACTTCCGTTGCTGCCCATGTTCGGTCTGGCCATGCTGGTTGCCCTGCTGCTATCCCGGCAACTGAACCTGCTCGGGCTGGACGATGAGGTCATCCGCGGCCTGGGCCTGAGGGTGGGGCAGGTGAGGCTATTGATCGGCTTGGTGGTCATTGTGCTGGCGGGCACATCCGTGGCCATGGCCGGGTTGATCGGATTTGTTGGCCTGATCGTGCCGCACATGGCGCGGGGGATTTTTGGCACCGATCATCGCTGGCTGCTGCCGCTGTCTGCAATTCTTGGTGCCGCTCTTCTGCTGGCTGCTGATACGGTGGCCCGACTGGTAATACCGCCTCAGGAAATCCCGGTGGGTGTAATGACGGCGCTGTTGGGCACACCCCTATTCCTCCATCTTGCCCGCCATGTCAGGAAAGTATCATGAGCCGCTCCCTCGTCCTTCGATCACCCAACGACCGCTGGTCATTAAAGCTGAATGTCAGGGTACTGGTGGTCACCCTGGCGCTGGCTGTGCTGCTGGCCGTCAGCAGTGTGCTGGCCCTGGCTTCCGGCAGCCATCCAACGTCGTTTACGGATGTACTCGGCACGCTGGCCGCCCCGGCCCAGTCAGAGCTGGCACTGATCATTCTGGAAATCCGTCTGCCGAGGGTGATCATGGCAATCCTGGTGGGCGGGGCACTGGGTTCCGCCGGCCTGATATTGCAGGGCCTGGTAAGAAACCCGCTGGCCTCCCCGGATGTCATCGGCATCACCAGCGGAGCATCCGCGGCGGCGGTGCTGTTTCTCTGGCTGGGCGGCGTCACCGGCACCTCGTTGCTGCTGGCGCCGGTTGCCATGGGCGGTGCTTTCGCCGTGGCCCTGTGCATTACGGCCCTGGCCTGGCAGCAGGGTATCAGCCCCGCCAGGCTGGTGCTGGTGGGGGTCGGGCTGGCAGCCGCACTGACGGCGGTTACCACCCTCCTGTTGGTGTTGAGCCCCGACTCCACGGCCATGAACGCCTATATCTGGCTGACGGGAAGCCTCTACGCCTCGCAATGGCACGACGTGACGGCCCTGGCACCCTGGCTGGTGGTTTGCTGGCCCCTGGCGCTGGTCAAACTGCGACACCTCGACGCCCAGTCCATGGGGGAAGACATGGCCCGCGGCCTGGGCAGCGCCCTGCAGGGCCACCGCCTGTTGTTCCTGGTACTGGCGGTGGCGCTCGCCGGTTCCGCCGTGGCCTATGCCGGGGCAGTCGGTTTCATCGGCCTGATTGCACCACACATGGCAAGGCGGCTGGTCACCAGCGGCCACACGGGTCTGTTACCGATAGCGGCGCTGATCGGTGCACTGATTCTGCTGTATGCGGACTGGATCGGGCGGGTGGCCTTTATACCCAGGGATTTACCCGCAGGCATTTTCGTGGCCGGTATCGGCGCGCCGTTTTTCGTGTACCTGCTGTACCGGCTCAGGCGCGAGCTGGCTTGAGGAGTACAGCCCCGGACCCGGGGCTGTTGACTGGCGGGTATTCAGAAGTCCATCTGGTAACCCAGTGTGATGGTTCGTCCACGTCCCCGGAAGTAGTAGTCGTCACTGACCCTTGCCGCCTGGGAGTAATAGGTGAAGTAATCTTTATCCAGCAGGTTCTCAATACCCAGGGACACCTTCCCCAGACCGGACTGGTACGCGATGCTGCCATCCAGCAGGCCGTATCCGTCGAAGTCCAACTGGTCATTTTCAACATTGCGGTCCAGGAACTGACTGAACTGAAGATGGCTCGACAGGGCCTGTGTCCAGGCCGCTGACCAGTTCAGTCGCAGTGTCTCCGGCGCAATGTTGATGCCACTCAGTTTGGTATCAACCTCGCCGTCACCGTCAGTGTCGGACTTGCCCGAGGCATAAGTGTAGGAAAATTCCAGGTTATGGGCAGCGGTAACGTCTGCACCGGCAGTAACCTCTACTCCCTTGATCTCGGTTTTTTCCCGGTTCCCGACCCACACGCCGTTTTCCTCGGTCAAGCGCTCGCCGAAGTCCGAGTCCGACTCGTAATAACTCACTTCCAGGCGGTACCGGTCCCAGTTGAACCGGGTGCCGATTTCGCGATTGTCGGTCACAATGGGCTGGAGTTCCAGCAGGTTGTCAACGTCCTGCCCAGGGTCACTGATGCCCCTGAGCACCCGCCCGACATCCGGCATACCGAAGCCCTCGGAGTAATTCGCATACACCTGGGCCCAGTCCGTAATCTGGTATACAACTCCGGCATTGAACAGCGTCTCGTCGAAGTCCGGGTTACCGCCCTGTACTGTCACATTGTCCTGGGTAACGTTACTGCGATCGATGGTGTTATAGGTATCCACTCGAAGTTCTGCCTGTTCATGGCGAACACCAGTGTGCAGGGTCAGGCTGTCGGTAACCGCTATATCCCCTTGCAGGAAAGCCGCATAACTGCGAAAACGGGATTTCGGCACGTAAGTCCGCCCGGTTTCCACCAGCACCTGCCGGGTCTCGTCCTCAAGAACGTCCAGTCCCGTCGTCAGGGTCAGGTAGTCATTCAACAGACCATCACGGGTCACCGTGAATTTCCCACCCAGCTTGTCAGACTCGTTACGGGTCTGATCAAACTGGGTATCGCCGTTACTGTCCTCATAGGGGAAGAACGGCGTAGTGGCAAACTGTGCCCGGAACGTCTGGCTGTAGAGCTGGGCGTCAACCCGGTTGCCCAGCCAGTCACCATGGGTGTACGCGAAACGGGCGGTAGTAACCTCGTTGAAGCCGGGCTCACCGTCGGGGTTGCCCTTGCGGGCGGTGGTGGGCACACCATTGGCGCGATCACCTGGAACCGGTTCATAGTCGCCATTGCCTTCCAGTTCGAATCGGTTGATAAAGAACTCGATGTTCTGGTCATCATCCAGCCAGTAGCCCAGTTTCGCGAGCAGATCATGACTCGTGGAATTCTGGATTTCCCCTGGATAGGCCACACCCACCAGCCGGTCCTTGCCGTCGTAAAACACGCCGCGCTCCTGAAAACTGCCGCCAAGGAGATAATCCCAGCGATCCTGCTGGCCACTTAACCGGTACCCGAGCTTGTAGCCCTGACCATCGGAGTCGACATCGTCGTCCGTGGTGATGCTGGCGGAGACAGACTGGGAAACCTGGCCACTCTCGGGCTTGCGGGTT
The DNA here is from genome assembly GCA_964521055.1 of uncultured Marinobacter sp. Taxonomy (GTDB): domain Bacteria; phylum Pseudomonadota; class Gammaproteobacteria; order Pseudomonadales; family Oleiphilaceae; genus Marinobacter. Next base: position 709 of record CAZFPG010000170.1, on the reverse strand, counting down.
ACAAAATTGATGATGCCGCCCGTCGCCCCCAGGCCATGCTCGGCACTGGCGCCGTGGATCACTTCGATACGTTCAACCATATCCAGGTCGATGGTGTAGCTGTCACGTGCGCTGTCCCTCAATGGATTGCTCTGGGGCACGCCATCCACCAGAAACAGGGGTGAGCGGCCACGGAAGGTTTCCCCGGCGTTGGACAGTTTCTGCCGGCCAGGTGAATACGAGGGGATCAAATTACTCAGCACCTGGCCGGGATCACCTGAAATGGCCTGTTGTTGCTCGATCTGTTCTCGGGTGATGATGGTGGTTTTCTGCGGCGTCTCTCCGGCAGTGCTTTTGTTGCGAGTGGCGTCAATAACCAGGTCAGGCAGTATATTGACATTCTTCCCTGGCAGGGCGTCATCAGTGGGTTGTGCAAAGGCAGTACCAGGAACCGCGATGGCCAGGGCCAACAGCAGGGGACGTGACTCCGGGGTTTTCATAGGCAGGTCTCGAATCGTTAATGCATTTCGCCTGTACCACCATCGGCAACAGACCTTAATTCAAATTAATGAGACGCAAATGCTAACGATTCGTATTACATAATGCAAAACCTGATTTCCCTGAAGGCCCGGCCAGTGCAAAAACTCCCAGACTCGCCGGCACGCCCAGTCTGAACGTCCAGCCGGAAGGCATGTTCAGTGGGCTGCCGGCGCTATCGGGCTGATGGCAT
>CAZFPG010000169.1:0-7238 GCA_964521055.1 uncultured Marinobacter sp. | reverse complement strand
GGCACCTTGTTTGATCTGGTGCTCTCCCATCGCTACAGCAAACTGGACGTAACCGTAGGAGACATTCTCGGCACCTATGGGCACGCCAATATGTGCTATGCCTTCTGGGATTTCATCCAGAACTACATGGATGTCACCCGCCCGCTGCCGGATTTTCCCTTGCTGGAAGAATACCGCCATCTGGACCCGGTAACTGCCGAGCATGACCGTAGAGCAGGGCGGCCAGCGCGTTACTGGCGTGATATGGACATGGATACGTTCAAGAAAAAGGTCGATCGAATGCATACGGACGTGACCATTATCGATACCGCCCAACGCCCGAACCTGATGGCGGATAAGCTCAGGTATGCTTCTTGACCTGAATGCAGGCCGGATTTCGCCAGTGGAGATCAGCCGTTCTGGTTTAGTGAAAAGGTCTAGAAAATGTCTGAAACGTGTACACCGAGCGAGGTCATCAATGAAAGGACTCCTAATTATCCTCTGCCTGTTAGCCACCCCCATCGCCCAGGCCGGCACCTACCGCTGGGTCGACGAGAACGGCCAGACCCATTTCGGTGACCGGCCGCCGGCAAACGCGGCCTCAGACGAAATAACCCTGAAGGCCACCGCCCCGGCCCCGGATTCAACGGCCGGTGAACGTAAGCGGCGGGTCAACGAATTCCTGAAGCAAACCGAGCAGGAGCGTGCTGATCGTAACAGGGCTCAGGCCGAGCAGAAGGCGAAAAATGCGAAGCATGAGGCCCGTTGCCAGGCCCTGCGGGCGCGCCTGAAACATTTGAAAACTGTGTCGGGGATCTATCGGCTCAACAACGAAGGTGAGCGCGTTTTCGTCGACGACGAAGAAAACGAGCGCCTTCGTCGTGAATTCCAGGCGAAGGTCCAGAGTGAATGCGACACCTGACCCGGCGGCTCTCTGTTACGAGGTCTTCACATAGAGCCCAAAACCTTGTGCTACAGTGATTGGAGACCATTGTGAGTTTACTCATTCCATGGTCCCTGAATACTGTCAGGAGATAATCGGATTTTCTTTTGCAGGTGTTCAGCCAATAGTTCTTGTCGCTATCAAAAGCCGAAAAAGCAGTATGTTCTACTGATAAGGAGGCATCAAATGGAAGCGAAATCCAATCAGAACGATTATGAACAGGTCAGAGAAGATATCAGGAAGCTCAGCGAAGATCTTTCCAAACTCACCAAATCCGTTGCTGAAGGGCAGAAGAGTAATATCAGTAGTCTCCGCGATGAAATCCGCCGGGAAAGCCGCGCAGCGTTTGACCAGGTGAAGCAGCGTGGGGATGATGCCATCCACCGTGCCCGTGACGCCGGCAGCAAGGCTGTCGACGATGTCGAGCACAGAATTGAGGAGCGACCGTTCCTCAGTATTATCATCATGTTCCTCGCAGGGCTGCTAGTTGGTCGGTTACTGGACCGCTGATAATGCCTGATTCAGCCTGGCTACAGGGCGTCCTGCGAAAAGCAGTCGCAGCCATTCTCGGATTCATGCTGGGTCTGGTGCTGCTGGTCGCCCTGTTGATTACCGGTTTTTACCTGCTCATTAATGCCGCCACACTGGCGTTGTCGCCCTTGCTGGGGGAAGCCGGTGCTTTGGCGGTGACGGGCCTGTCCTGTCTGTTGTTACTGGCTCTGTTTTTCCATCGGATGACCCGGCCGGTTGCATCGAAAAAGTCTGGCAGTGGCAGCAAAGGGGATTCACCGGCGTCTCCGGTGGATACCATCAGGGAGCTTGTCCGTAATAATCCTCTGGAAGCCGTTGCTGCTGCGTTCACCCTTGGCGTGGTGGAGCAGAGTGATCCGCGCCTGAAGTCGCTGCTGTTGCAGGGTGGCATGGTGTTGATGAAGGAAGCGGAAGCGGAGCAGGCCCGCGGAGAGGAAAGCGCGGATACCCCCGCTAGTGACAGGGAAACGCCTGTCACCTGATCGTCACTCCAGCGTAACCCACCGAACCGACAATAGCCGTGCAGTATCATTCATCGCACAGGGAGCTTGTTATGAAGTTACGCACGTTACTGTTTGTGGCACTGGTTATGTCACTGTTTTCCACCGCCAATGCTGCCCCGGGTGGGCATGGCAAGGGCGAAAACTGGATACCACCAGGCCTGGAAAAATGGCAGGACCTGAAAGCTGAGTTTCACCGTGGCAAGCGCCTGGTCCATCTCGGGCCAAGGCCATTCTGGTTGGTGGAGGACATGGACGAAGGGGCGCTGAAAGAAAGCCTGCAATCCTGCCGGGCCGGCAAGTTCAGGCCGACGGATTTTTCCATTGGACACCGGGGTGCACCCTTGCAGTTTCCCGAGCATACACGGGAGTCCTATGTTGCTGCCGCACAGATGGGGGCAGGCATCCTGGAATGCGATGTGGCGTTCACCAAGGATCGGGAACTGGTTTGCCGCCACGCCCAGAATGACCTCCACACCACTACCAACATCGTCACTGTTCCAGAGCTGAACGAAAAGTGTACCCAGCCGTTTGTCCCGGCCGATCCGGAAAATGGCATCGAGGCGCAGGCGGAGTGCCGTACCAGCGATATCACGCTGGCGGAGTTCAAATCCCTGGAAGGCAAGATGGATGCTTTCAATCCCATGGCGACGACGCCGGAAGAATACCTGGAGGGAACCGCAGACTGGCGTACCGACCTTTACAGTAGCCGTGGCACCCTGATGACCCATCAGGAAAGCATCGAACTGTTCAAGGCGTTGGGTGTGAAGTTCACCCCGGAGTTGAAAACGCCGGTCGTGGAGATGCCGTTTGAGGGAGATTACAGCCAGCAGGACTACGCCCGCCAGATGATCCAGGACTATATCGATGCTGGTGTAGACCCGAAGGATGTGTGGCCGCAATCGTTCCTGCTGGATGATGTGCTGTTCTGGGTGAATGAAATGCCCCGTTTTGGCCGGCAGGCGGTGTTCCTGGATCAGGAGCCGTTGACGGACGAAAATTCGTCCCTGGCGTGGATGGAAAACCTGTCGGCGCAGGGGGTGAATATCCTGGCACCGGCATTGTGGAAAATGCTGGCTCTGGACGGCCACCAGCAGATCGTGCCGTCGGAGTATGCGGAAAACGCCAGGGCAGCAGGGCTGGACCTGATCGCCTGGACGGTCGAACGCAGCGGTCCGCTGGCTGACGGTGGTGGCTGGTATCACCAGACCATCAACGACGCCATCAACAACGACGGTGACGTGTTCAACGTGATTGATGTGCTGGCAAGGGATGTCGGGGTCATCGGGATTTTCTCCGATTGGCCCGCTACCACAACCTTCTATGCCAATTGCATGGGGCTAGCGCGCCGGGGCCACTGACGGGAAGTTGCCCCGACGCCGGGAGTTGGTGAAAATTCAGCCAATCGCTGGAGGCAGGATCAGCGTAGACTGGAGGCTGACTCATCAGACAGTAGCAATTGTGTATGAACAGCGACACCACCCCGGCATGGCAGAGACATGCCTCGGCTATCCTCAGCGGATTCCTGGGGGACTGGCTCGAGGCCCGTAACAATCCACTGGCTTTACCCATGACCGTTTTCCACGGGCCTGGGGCGGTGGATCCCTGCGTGCCTGAAATTGGGGCAGCTGGCTCCACCCTGTGTCTTTCCATTCATGGCTTGATGGAGCTTGAGTCGGTATGGGGGCTGCCCGGCCAACCCGGTGCTCACTATGGTTCCCTGCTTGCGGATGTGGGGCAGGGCATCACGCCCCTCATGTTGCGCTACAATACCGGCCGGCCAATCTATCGCAATGGGGAAGACCTCGCCGAGCTGCTTGAGACGCTGGTTGACCATTGGCCTGTTCCCGTCGGGCGGATTATCCTGATTGGCCACAGCATGGGCGGCCTGTTGATCCGCAGCGCCTGTCACCATGGCCAGCGCCAGTGCCACCGGTGGATAGAGCTGCTCAGTGACTGCGTTTATATCGGCTCCCCCCACGATGGCTCCTGGTTGGCAAGGGGCGCGAAGGCCACAGCCGAGCTGATGAGCCAGGCGCCACGGGATTACCTGCGGGTGGTGGGTGAGGTAATCGACTTGCGCAGTGAAGGCATTCGTAACCTGTCCCGTGGGGAGGTTGTGAGCGACGGGAATGGTGAGCCCCCCTTATTGCCGGGCGCACGGCATTATGTGGTCTGTGGGCTGTTGGCGCGGTCCCGACAGCATCCGGTTAATGCACTGTTCGGCGATGCCCTGGTGCACGAATCCAGTGCCTGTGGCCATGAACGCAGGGGGTGGGCGCTCAGTGGCGTTGCCACGTTCCCCGGTATAGATCACATCCGCCTGGCCCATCATCCCGATGTGGCCGGCCAGCTCAGGGAGTGGTTGTTATGAACCGGAAAGACTTCAACTGGTGGGCCGGAGTTGCCGACATGGTGGCCAGTGGCCAGACCCATGGCGCGGTCAAGCTGGAGCGGGTTCACCTGTCGATTGCGGATGAAACCTTCAACGTTCTGCAGCAGGTGCCGATAACGAGGCCCTGGAGCGAGAACATCCGCCAAGCCCATCATGGAATCTCCCACCTGTCGTACCGCAGTGTCTCGCTGGTGGCCGCCAGCCTTGGGCACCTGGCCAGACAGGTAAATGCCCCGAAAAGTTGTAAAACTGACATTAAATAGCATGAAAAACATGTGAACGAACCGTATTGCACATTTAACCCACATCCAGCCTTTTTGCAGGTAGCCTGAATTCAGGTAATCGGAATGAGGCTTTTCCGATTATTCCAGAAGGAAGTCATCAATTTCTGAACTCAGAAGGATGGATGCGATATGAGTTATAAATCCGGTTTCGCATGTGTAACGGTTTTGACCTCGGCAATGCTGGCAGCCCCGGTTGTCCTGGCCCAGGACAACACCGACCGCGACAGTTCCGGTGTGTTTGTCACCGGCAGCTATGGTGGCTACAAGTCTCATGGCGGGGAGTTTGACGACGACAACGACCTGTTCGGTCTGGGGCTGGGCTACCAGTTCAACGAATTCTTTGCCCTGGAAGCGGAGTACATTGATTTCGGTAATTTCGGTGATGATGACGTTGATGGCAAGCTGAAAGGTACCTCTCTGGGCTTGCGTGGCCGCCTGCCAGTGACCGACACCTTCGGCGTCTACGCCAAGGGCGGTGCGTTTGCCTCATCGTTTGATGTGGACGCTTTCGGTGAGAGCGAGACCTATGATGAGGTTAACCCGTTTATCGGTGCAGGTGTCGACTTCCGGGTAACCGAGCGGCTGACCGCATTCGCGGAATACAACCGTTACAACGTTGATATCGACGAGGACGATTTCAACGGCCAGGTTACCAATGACGGCCCGGATTTCGACACGGGCCGTGTGGGTATGCGTTTCCAGTTCTGAATGAACTGATCCCCGCATCCGGGGCTGCCTGCCCCGGATCTTTGACCGTTATCCGCCTGCGATCCGGGCCCGTCGGTGGTAAGATACGACGTTTCCAGCCTGTCACGGGAACTACCATGGGCCTTTTATTCGAACAGATAGACAGCCAGCCATCCAGGCTGGGGGAAATCACGCTCCGCCGCCGGCGGATTCCCGCGTTGGGTGACCGCGACATCTATGAGGTGAAACTGGGCGAGGAGTTCCTCATGTCCAGTATGTTTGTGGACGCGGAAGTGGCTTTGGCGGACCTCGGTATTGGTGCTGTGGAAGGTGACCAGCTACGGGTGGTTGTTGGTGGCCTCGGGTTGGGGTACACCGCAGAGGCCGCCTTGAAGCATGAGCGGGTCAGCGAGCTACTGGTTGTGGATGCTCTGGATACGGTTATTCACTGGCATCAGCAGGAAAAAGTGCCCCTGGGCAAGGTGTTGAATGAAGATGCGCGCTGTCGCTACGTGCTGGGCAGTTTCTTTGACATGGCCGTGTCCGAAGATGGTTTTGACCCTGAGCTGCCCGGCAAGGTCTTTGATGCCATCCTGCTGGACATCGACCACTCACCCAGGGCCCTTCTGAACGACTCCAACGCCAGTTTCTACAACGCCGAAAGCCTGGCCCGGATGGCGGAGCACCTGCGTCCTGGCGGCGTTTTTGCCATGTGGTCCAACGAGCCACCCGACGAACCGTTCATGGATATTCTGCGCACACTGTTTACCGATGTGGACGCGAAAGTGGTGTCGTTCTACAACCCGTTCCAGAACCGGGACTCGTCCAATACCGTATTCCTGGCGAGAAAGCCGCTCAGCTAACGGTGCGGCCGGTGTAGCTTGAAAAATCCGGTTTTTTTGGCTGGTGCTGATCGTCGGTCATGTAGGCCGATGTCAGGATGAATTCGGCGGTCGCCCGGTTACAGGCCACAGGGATGTTCCACAGGGCGGCGATACGAAGCAGCGCCTTGATGTCCGGGTCGTGGGGCTGGGGTTCCAGCGGATCCCAGAAGAACACCAGCAGGTCGATTTCCCCTTCCGCAATCTTAGCGCCAATCTGCTGGTCACCGCCCAGAGGGCCGCTAAGCAGGCACACAATATCCTCCCTTTCCAGGTTCTCCTTCAGTAACCGGCCGGTGGTGCCGGAAGCATAGAGCCGCAGGGCGGCAAAGCGGGTCTTGTTTTCGGCAACCCAGTCCACCAGTTCTCTCTTCTTGTTATCGTGGGCCACCAGAGCGACGGATTTAACGGCCATTTGCGGTAAAGTCTCCTTTTCATGGGGTATTGTCCGGTATCGGGCTCAGTGTTTCATATTCACGACAGACGCGGAACAGGAAATAAGTGTTATGGCAACAGACCAATCCTTCAACTGGGCAGAGACGCCGGCCGCTGTCTGGCGTCGCCACCGTCAGGGGTTGCGGGCCATCCGGCGGCTGGATCCGGTGGGCTGGGACGAGCTGACCGGCATCGGGCGGCAGCAGGATGCACTGGCCCGCAATACAGAACGCTTCCTTGCCGGCGAACCCTCCAACAACGCCCTCCTGTGGGGCGCCCGGGGTACCGGAAAATCGTCGCTGATCAAGGCACTGCTCAACCGCTATCAGGGCCGTGGCCTTCGTATGATCGAGGTGGACAAGGACGATCTGGTGAACCTGCCGGAAATAGTCGACGACATTGCCGAGCTGTCCTGGCGGTTCGTGATTTTCTGTGACGACCTCTCCTTCGAGGTGGGTGAATCCGGCTACAAGGCGCTGAAGAGTGTGTTGGAAGGATCGCTGGAGCTGCCCCCGGAAAATGTGCGGGTGTACGCCACCTCCAACCGCCGCCACCTGATGCCGGAATTCATGGGCGATAACGTGAAAAGCGAAATGCGAGGAG
>CAZFPG010000168.1:0-7273 GCA_964521055.1 uncultured Marinobacter sp. | reverse complement strand
AGCTGTCTGCCAAGATGTTGCAGGAGAAGGACACCAGCTCTGCCTTGCCGCCGCTGTATGGCGCGCTGGTGAAGAACGAGCAGGATGTCCACCTGTTGCAGAAACTGGCCTTCATGGCCCGTCGTCGCAGCTGAAATCCGGCAAGAGCAGCACCGTATGTTGATTGATTTTTTTCTCGAAGTCCGGCGTGCCAGGGTCCCTGCCAGCCTGCGCGAGTTCCTCGATCTGCTGGAAGCCCTGCAGAACCGGCTCGCTTTCGCCAATATGGAAGAGTTCTACTACCTGGCCCGGGTGTGCCTGGTCAAGGACGAGCGCCATTTTGACAAGTTCGACCGCGCCTTCCAGGCCTATTTCGAGGGTATCGAAAACCTTGATGACCTGATGGAGGCGCTGATTCCTGACGACTGGCTGCGGGCAGAGTTCGAAAAGCAGCTGTCCGAGGAAGACAAGGCGAAAATTGATTCCCTGGGTGGCCTGGAAGAGCTGATTGAAACTTTCAAGAAGCGCATGGAAGAGCAGAAGGAGCGTCACCAGGGCGGCAACAAGTGGATTGGTACCGGTGGCACCTCGCCATTTGGCGCTAATGGCTATAATCCCGAAGGTTTCCGTATTGGCCAGAACAAGGGCCGTCACGGCCGCGCCGTGAAAGTCTGGGAGAAGCGCGAGTTCAAGGACCTGGACGACAGCGTTACCCTGGGAATACGCAACATCAAGGTGGCGATGCGCCGGCTGCGGAAGTTTGCCCGCCAGGGCGCCGCGGACCAGCTGGACATGGACGACACCATCCGCTCAACAGCCCGCAATGCCGGCTATCTGGACCTGAAAATGGTTCCGGAGCGCCACAACGCCGTCAAGGTGCTGATCTTCTTCGACGTGGGTGGATCCATGGACCCCCACGTGCGGGTATGCGAAGAGCTGTTCTCAGCCGCCCGGATGGAGTTTAAGCATATGGAATACTTCTACTTCCATAACTTCATCTATGAGAGCGTGTGGCAGAACAACATCCGCCGCATGAACGAGACCATCAGCACCTGGGATATCCTTCACAAGTACACGCCGGACTACAAAGTGATCTTTGTGGGGGATGCCACCATGGCACCCTATGAGATCTCGCACCCGGGTGGCTCCATCGAGCACTGGAACGAGGAAGCCGGTGCCACATGGTTCCAGCGTATTACCGAGCACTTCCGTAAAGTGGTGTGGATCAACCCGTTGCCGGAGAGCTACTGGGGGCAGGGTGGTTCCCTGGGTATGACGCGGCAACTAGTGAATGACCACATGTACCCGCTGACCATTGAAGGCCTGGAATCGGCCATGAAGCAACTGAGCAAATAAAAAAAGCCGATGCGGTTGAGGGCATCGGCTAAGCTCGGCATATCAAACGGGGTGACTATCTCAACACCCCGCCCCTCAGCACCTGCAAGTACAGGGCCATGTAAGAATGGGCATTTAAAATCAATCAATTAGTGTGGCTGCGCGATATTATCGCGTAACGTGACACTCTTCTCTGTTTAGCCTCTGTTAAAAAAACCGACGTTTTCGGATTTCCAATTGGTGATCTGGATACCGTTCTTGCCTGTTACCAAGTGTTACTCTTTCTGCCGGTTTGTTACAGAACATTGCAAGAGGCAGGGAGCGTATGGTCGCCGGGTTACGGGTAAGAGTGCGGGTTCCAGCGCAGGTAACAGGGCCGGTTGGGCGTAAATACCGGGTTACAGTGGCCAGGGCAGCGGCATTGTTCCTGGCCCTGGCCATCCCCTTCGGGCAAGGGGCGCTCGCGGACACGCTGGATAACGAGATAGAACGACTGAAAGCGGATGTGGCGGACCTCAGCCAGACACTGTACCAACTGGAAGAAGATGTACTTTACCCGGCCGATACCCAGGTGGCAGTTTTCCTGACACTCAGGGATCGGGACGGGCTTGAGCTGGATACGGTGGAGCTGTACCTCAACGGTACACCGGTGGCCTCCCACCTCTATACCGAACGTGAGCGTGGTTCGCTGAAGCAGGGTGGTGTCCAGCGGTTATACATCGGCAACCTTCCCCATGGCTCCCATCAGCTGAAAGCCGTGCTTACGGCCAGGTCTGCGAATGAACGCTTTGTTCGCAGGGAGGTGACTCACGATTTCCGCAAGCGCCCCGGCGAAGCCCGCATCCAGATGACCCTGGACGCCCGGGCTCCGGATTATGAACCCGTTGTTTCGTTTCAGGAATGGAAGTAGGGCGGAATGATGGCGCTGCAACTCCGGCTTCGTACATACATCGGTTTTCTGATCCTGACCCTGGTCTGCGCATCCGAGCCGGTGAACGCTGCGGGTGAGGACGAGGCAGCGTTGCTCAGTGGTCTGGCAAAGTTTGCACTGGACTCCGGGGATCCGGCCGCGGCATTAGGCTATTCCCGGACCCTTACCGCTGAGGGCGATCTGCTTGTTCGCGCCCGGGCGCTGATGGCTACCGGCAAGGTGAACAGCGCGCGGGATCTGCTGGAACCTCTGGTGACAGGGCAGTACCACCGTGGCGAGGCCGCACTTCTGCTGGCTGATCTTGCTGAAGGCAGCGGCGACCAGGAAGCCAGCCGGAACTACCTGGAAAAAGCCGCGAAGCTTGCCCATGACCAGACCCGTCAACAGGCGCTGTATCGACTGGCGGAACTGCATCGCGAGGCGGGCCACCGGAACAGGGTCGGGCAGGTGCTGGCCTCCATGGATCCCGGCTACTGGGCAGCCCTGGGCTATATGAACATCGCTGCCGACTATGGCAAGCGTGACCGCAATCCGTCGCGGGCACTGGTCGCCCTCCGCGTGGCGCTGGCCATGTCCGACGGCGACACCGACAGCCGCCGCAGCCAGGAGCTCAGAAGCCGCCTGCTGGTCAGGGCCGGCCATCTTGCCCACGAGCACGATGACCACGACAAGGCCATCAGCTTCCTGGAGAAAGTCCCCCTCGAAAGTTACAGCACCCCCCAGGGGCTTTACCTGCATGGTCTGGCACTGTCTGCCAACGGTAACCACCGGGCTGCGATGCAGTCCTGGCACCGTGCGAAAAAATACCCCCTGGCTTACCCCGGTGTGGCCAATGCCTGGCTGGGAACCGGCCGTGGGTACGATCTTTCCGGCTACCTGGGCCAGGCTGGTGAAGCTTATCTGGCCGCCAACGCCTCCTTTGAAAGCGAGCGCGTGACCCTGCGGAAACTGGCAGACCAGGTCCGTAGCAAGGGGGCCTACCAGGCACTGGTCAAGGATGCCCGCGATTCCAACGCGGAGTGGTTCCTGGCGGACAGCCGCACACTGACTCAGCCCCGTACCGCCTACGTCCTGCAATTCATGGAGCAGCCCCGGGCACAGGACGCTGTCAGCCGCGTGGCGGAACTGGAGCGGATTGGTCTGCAGTTCGCCCGCCGCGAAGACAGCCTTGTGGTGTTCCGCCGGGCCATCCGGGAACAACTGGCGACTGCCAGTGATCCCGCAGCAAGTTCCCGGTACGAGGACGAGATTGAGGCGCTGTCGGAACGGATCGCAACCCTGAATGAGCTAGCCACTACTGCGGCCCAGCAAGAGGCACTGCGGGGAGCGGCTACCACACTGGATGACCTGAAATCATCGTTCGGTAAGCTTGATCAGAGGCTGGCGGCAAATGAGCAGCGCCTGACCGAACTGATGGCCCGCACGGAGAGGGCTCTGGAGCGGACCAGGGAAATCCGCAACCGGGCCAGCGGTTTGCAGGATAGGGCGGAAGCTGTCCTGGACGAGATCGCGCTGGCGTTTGTGGAAAGCCAGGATGACCGGATGGCATTTGCCCTTGACCGTACCGAGCAGCAGATTGCCCATCTGTATGAATACCTTGCGATCCAGAATATCGAGCGGGGTGGACCATGAGGCGATTGTTGGTCACTTCCGCAACACTGGCGCTGCTGGCATCGGGCCCGATGGCCCTGGCTCAGGAATCTTTCCGGGTTGAGCTGGGGCGCGACGGTGAAACCATCGGTGACATGCGACCGGTCTTCCTGGAATTCAAGACACGCCCCATGCCGGCGATTTCCCCGAAGGAAGTGGCCCGGCGTTACCAGCGCCTGTTCGATAACTCCGATGAGCCGGAGGTGAGGATTGATGCCCTCAACCGGTTATCCAATATCCAGAAGGTCACGGATGAAGATGTCAGCTTCAGTGACGAGCGGGAGCAGCAGGTATACCGCCAGGCCCTGGACAGCTACGAATCCATCCTTGACCGCGGTTCCTACCAGGGCCGGCTGGATGAACTGCTGTACCAGATGGCAAAAGCCCACGCCTATACCGGCCAGGCGGAAGAGTCCATTGATCGCCTGCGCCAGCTCGTCGGGCTTTATCCCTCGTCGTCGCTGGTACCGGAATCCCGTTTCCGGATTGCAGAAGCGGCCTTTTCGGCGGGCGATTTTGCTGCGGCGGAATCGGAGTATGGCCGCGTTATTTCCGGCGATGGCGCCCAGAGCCTGAAGACCAAAGCCCGTTATATGCAGGGGTGGAGCCAGTACAAGCAGGGCCCCTCCGCCTGGGGAAGAGCCGGTGAGACCTTCCTGGCGGTGCTGGACAGGTTCAGCTCTGACACCGACAGATTCCGGCGCATTCCGGCCAGCGATGCAGAGCTTGTGGACGACACCTTCCGGATTATGGCCCTTATGGCTGCCGAAGCCAGGGGAGCGGACTCACTGGTGCAATGGCTGGATAACGCCGGCGGCCGGGACTATGGTTACCTGCTTTATGACCGCCTGGCCGACTACTACGCCAGCAACGCCCGGTTTGAGGACAGCGTATCGGTCAATCGGCGCTTCGTGGAAAAAAACCGCAACCATGCTGCGGAGCCCGGGTTTCTTGCCCAGAACGTGGATGTCTGGCTGATGGCCGCTCAGCCAGAACGAGCCAGAGAGGCCCGGGCGGATTACGTGACGTCATTTGCGGGAGAGGAGCGCTACCGGGCTCTCGCCAATGCTGATCGACAGCGTTGGCAGGAGTTCAGCCGGTCACTGGCGGACTATCACTACGACCAGGCGGAAGCATCCGGTGCTATCAGTAAACAGGCGCAGTTCCGGCAGGCTGCGGATTACTACCGGCAGCTGGCGCCAAGGGTTACCGGGCCCGGAGAGGTTCTCAGGCTGTCGGGGGATGCCTTCCTGCAGGCAGGCGAGTACGGGGGTGCGCTGACCGATTTCCGCAAGGCCGCTTACGACACCGGCGGATACCGGGACGCTGCCGATGCCGCCTGGGCTGCGGTGGTGCTCCAACGTAAGGCGGTGGACGGCCAGTATGCCCTGGATGCAGGGCTAGACGACCTGGCCCTTGAGGCAGAGCGTTTTGCCGGTACCTTTGCCGATGACCCGCGCCTCGTCGGGCTGAACGCGGATATCGCCAACCGCCTGCTGGCGCGTAACCGCCATGATGATGCCCTGAAATTTGCCAGGGCGGCGCTCGACCATCCGGCTGCCAGTGCCCAGGAGCAGTACAGCGCCTGGCTGGTGTCCGGTGAGGCCTTCGTGGCAGGGAAAGCCTTCGGCCTGGCGGAGAACGCCTGGCGCAAGTCACTGGCATTGCTGGAATCCGGAGAGCTGCCAGACCGGCAGGGCGAAGACAGCCAGAGCCTGCAGCGCCAGCTGGCAAGCAGTATCTACTATCAGGGGGAGCAGGCCGCATCCGAGGGGAAAACGGATCAGGCTGTCGCCCATTTCCAGAGGGTGGAGTCGGTTCTTCCGGGCTCCGATACCGCTATCAAGGGCCGTTACGATGCCGCCAATACGTTGCTGAAGGCGGAACGCTGGCAGGCCGCCATCAATGAACTGAACCGTTTCCGTGCCGACTATCCGCGCCATGAACTGGCCGGCACGGTAAGCGGGAAGCTGGTGTTCGCCTACCAGACTTCCGGGCAGTCAGTCCGGGCAGCGGATGAGCTGATGGCTGGCTCCGGTAAGGACGGACCATCGTGGGAGCAGCAGCTCAGGGCAGCGGAGCTTTATCACCACGCTGAAGCCCATGACCGGCGTAACCGCATCTATGTTGCATGGCTGAACCGTGGGAACGCCGCCAGTGCATCGGATTCCGATACCCATATCCGCAACCAGGCCATGCGCCAGCGCCTTGTTGATGCCGGAGTTGAACCGCGCCGCTATCGCACCGAACTGGTGGAGACGGAGCTGGCAAGCCAGTGGCATTCGGATGACACCCTGGCCTGGGCCGGGCGTGCCGCAGTTATGCTGGGTGAGCGGGAAGCCGAGCGGTTTGCTGCGGTGCCCCTGAAACACCCCCTGGGGCCATCGCTTGAGAAAAAACAGCAGGGGCTGGAAGCGGCCCGGCAGCGCCTGGCCCAGGCGGAACAGCTGGATGGGGGCGCGCTGCGGTCAGAGATTCTGTTCCGCCGGGCCGAGCTCTACCGGGGCATGGCTGAGGACCTGATGGCCTCGGAGGCGCCGGCGGACCTCAATGAACTGGAGACCGCCCAGTATCAGATGTTGCTGGAGGAAGAGGCTTATCCGTTCGAGGAGCAGGCCATCAAGCTGCATGCTGAAAACCACCAGCGCCTGGCTAGTGGTGAGTTTGACCACTGGGTAGAACAGAGCCTGCAGGTGCTGGCAAAGCTGTTTCCCGGCCGTTATGACCGGGATGTTCGCTGGATGACATGGAACGGGGAGTCTAACGATGGTGCGTAACGGAATCCGCCCGCTGCTGTTATCGGCCTGTCTGGCATTACTGGTTGCCGGGTGCGCCAGCAAGCCCGAACCCGAGCCGGTGGTGGACAACAGCGAAAAAGCCGGTGAGCTCGCCCGCCAGGCCTGGGAGGCGCAGCAGGAGGGCAACACGGAAGAGGCGCTGGAACACTATCGGCAGGCGTTCGACCTTGACCCTCACAATGCCATGACCGCCAACAATCTCGCTCTTCTGTTGCGGGAACAGGGGCACTTCAAGGAGGCCGTCTCGATGTTGCGGGAAGGCCTGGAACATTCACCGGACACCGCAGAGCTGCACTACAACCTGGCGGTTATCTCGGAACTTTACCTGCTGGATCTCGATACCGCACTGCGTCATTACCGTCGCTATCGGGACCTTGGCGATGCCGAGGGAAAGCAGGTGGCCGGCTGGATCGCGGATCTTGAAAGGAGGGTTGAATAAATGACCAGAGCTCTCCTGATACCAGCAGCCGGCTTGACGGTATTGCTGGCTATGTTCCCGGTTCACGCGCTGGCAGCGGGTACCGGCAATGATGCGCCGGAAACCGGGGCGGAAACCGTAGCGCTCACCGTGGAGGGCATC